>QQUM01000311.1 GCA_008501545.1 Calditrichota bacterium | reverse complement strand
GTTGTGCAAGAGCGCAGGAAATTGGATGCGGGCTATTACATCGGGCGGGGAAAAGCGCAACATTTGGCCAATGTCGCGCAGGAGCACAACGCTGAAGTGGTCATCTTTGACGATGATCTCACACCGGCGCAGACGAAAAACCTGAGTAACATGATCGACAAAAAGGTCATCGATCGCAGTGCTTTGATACTTGATATTTTTGCCAACAGGGCGCAGACGCGTGAAGCGCGGACACAAGTTGAACTGGCACAACTTCGCTACAGTTTACCGCGCCTCACCCGGGCATGGACACACCTTTCCCGACAAGTTGGTGGGATCGGGACGCGTGGACCGGGTGAAACCCAGCTTGAGGTTGACCGACGCCTTATCCGCCGGCGAATAACCAACCTTGAACGCGAACTTGAGAAGATCGAAAAGCAACGCATACAGCGGAGGAAACATCGAGATGAGGCGTTTAAGGTTGCACTGGTCGGGTATACGAATGTTGGCAAGTCAACTTTGATGAATGCCTTAACTGATTCGAATGTGTTCGTTGAGAATCGGCTCTTTGCAACCCTCGATGCAACGGTTCGCGAACTAAAATTTTCCCAAAATGAATCTGTGCTGCTCATCGATACCGTGGGATTTATCCGCAAATTGCCGCACCACCTTGTGGCCAGTTTTCGCAGTACGCTGGAGGAAACTCTGGATGCGAATTTATTGTTGCACCAGGTCGATATCAGTCATCCTGATTTTGAAGAGCAAATAGATATTGTGCGTTCCGTGCTGCATGATCTTCATCTCGATGATACCCCTGTGCTCTATGTTTTCAATAAAATTGATGCGCTGGAAAACAAAAACTTGATCAAGGCGATGGCTGAAAAATACGATCCGGCAGCGTTTGTTTCGGCAGAACGCCACATGTTTCTCGATGATTTAAAGCAGACAATTTTCCGATATTACCGGCAGACTGAGCAGCTTTTACGCATCACAATTCACGCTGCAGATGGCGAAGCCGTGTCACGGGTGTACAGCCTCACTGAAGTTACAAACCTTGAAATCGAAGAGGATAAAATCATTTTGCAATCACGTGCTTCAGAGAAAAATGCGGAGCGATTAAAGCACTTTGCACGTCAGAAAGGATTGTTTGTTGAAACAATTTCCGGTTAACATATTACTTGTTGGATTTTCCGAGGCGCGAGTCAAGCAATTGCAGGACGTCCTTGCAAAGCAACCGGATTATAATGTGTTCACAGATGAACCAAGCCATGAGGCCGGAAAATTCAACATCATTTTAGCTGAAATTGGAGCAGATGAGCGCACCGCCTATAGTGTGATTGAGCGTTTCAAAATACCGGGGCACGAAAGCAAACTCATCCTCTTTTCAAACGATACGTCCCTTGGGTTCGTCGTACCACTCGTGCGTGCCGGTGCGTGGAATGTCCTGCCGTCGCATATCGCCGGATTCGAGTTGCTCAATGAGCTCGCTCAATTGCACCATGGGCAAAAAAATCTCTCCCGTGCGAGTACCGTTGAGCAGCCCGGTATTCTTGTTGGAGCCTCCAGTGGAATGCATCAACTCATGCGGGATATTAAAAAAGCTGCACCGACCAATGCACGCGTGCGCATAACAGGTGAAAATGGTGTGGGAAAAGAGCTGGTTGCGCTGTCGCTTCATGAGGGAAGTACGAGAGCAGACAAGCCCTTTATAAAGGTAAATTGTGCTGCCATTCCCCGGGAATTGATTGAAAGTGAGCTTTTTGGCTATGAAAAAGGGGCATTTACCGGTGCGATCAAACAAAAAAAAGGACTTATCGAGCTGGCAGATTCAGGCACTTTATTTCTCGATGAAATTGGTGATATGGCAATGGATACGCAGGTTAAGGTTTTGCGCGTGTTACAGGAAAATCAGTTCCTGCGTGTTGGTGGCGATGCACTCATTCCATTTGATGTACGTATAATTTCCGCAACCAACAAAGACCTGCGTGTTGAAATCGAAAAAGGCACATTTCGAAAAGACTTGTTTTTTCGGCTGAATGTTGTTCCCCTGCATGTCCTGCCGCTACGGGAACACACCGAAGATATCCCTGATCTAATTGAGTACTTTCAGGCTGTGCATAATTTTGAGAAAAAAAATGTAGCGCCCGCGGCTTTCGATATAATGCGGAACTACACGTGGCCGGGTAACGTGAGAGAGCTGTATAATTTGGTCGAGCGTGTCTCGGTCATGGTCGAAGAACCGGAACTCACAGCTGAACGATTGCTGCAAATTGTACCAAACATGGCGAGTCAAACTGTCCGTTCGCCACATCCAGAAAGTGCTGCGAACAAAAGGAAGCGCAGCTTGCGTGAGCGACTCGATGCATACGAAACGGAAGTGCTGCAAATGAGCTGGGATGAGTGTGAAGGCAATATCAGCGAAATGGCACGTCGATTATCGACCGATAGAGCCAATTTGCACCGAAAGTTGCGAAAATATGCAATCCATTAATTCAACAGGATCGGGGTTAGAATGCGGGTATTCCAAAGTGCGGGATTTGTTCTTTTACTGTTTTTCGGTGTGTGCTACAGCCAGGAATTCGGATTGCCGATTCGGGGAACAAATACAAAATATGAACAGGGCGACTGGATAACATATGCTCAAAATCGATTTGTCACGTCGATAGCGCTTGGGAACCAATTTGTCTATTTTGGCACGACTGGTGGAATTACCCGATACAACCACTGGGAGAACGTGTGGGACTTCCCCTTCACAGTGAGCAGTGGCTTGGCAGATAATAATGTCAAAGCCGTGGCTTTCGATGAAAACACCTCCCTTCTTTGGGCTGCCACAGAAACAGCCATTTCAGTTTATACACCATCATCAGAGCGCTGGGAAAATTATTTTTTCGACGCTCCCGGAATCAATGGTTTTGGGCAAGTTGTCAAAATCGGTTTTGATAGCCGAAGTGCCTATTTTCGCATGAGCGGGGGGGCGTTATTGACCTGCAGCAATACAGGTGGCCCATTGTTTGTATCCGATGGCCATTATGATGGTGCTGTGAAATTTGTTGATACTTCTCCTCCTCATCAAAACTTTCCTCATTTTTTTATGGACGTGGGATTCACTCTCTTGCAAGATGGAACAATTCAGGATAACCGGTTGCACGAAGCAAAAATCACAGCTCTTTTATCTGATAAGTGGTATAAAACCTGGATGGGAAGCTGGGGCTTTGGCGCGCTTGTTGGCGATATAAATTCGCAGCAGCTCTCATTTCTTCGCCATAGCCTGTTTGCCAAAGATGTCGGTGCTATCGCATTGGATGAAAATGGATTGTGGATCGCCGGGAAAAATCGCAATACATCGTCCTTGCAAGACCAGGGCTTGGCGGGGATTACTTATTGGGATCAAGTCAACCAAAAGTGGCTTTATTATGAATCCGATTACATTCCTAATTTGATCACAGATGAAATAAACCGCATTACCACCGATGGCCCGGATGTGTTCTTCGCGACACGATTTGGATTAAGCATTTATAATCGCCCGAAAAACCAATGGACAAAGCTCACGACATTTGATGGGCTCAACCATGAAAACATATTCGATGTTGGTGTGTGGAAGGATATAGCTTATATAGGTTCCGAGGGCGGACTCAACGCTGTTGATCTGCATACACTGCGAACAGACACTTTGGATTTGTGGGTCGTTGGCGGGGACGACTTAAAATTGTCACGGGTTTTGGACATCGAAATTAATGGTGATTTACTCTGGGCTGCGACCGATTACGGTGTTTATGTTTACAACCTCGCTGACGACACAGGTGGTTTTGTTGATGATGTGAACGGGCCGGTTGGCGCGCGTATCACGGCAGTTACATCCTTTGGTTCAGAAGTGTGGATCGGCACGGATCGCGGTGTTTTTCCTTATGATGTTGAGAAGCAGGAATGGCCTGGTTTACCGGAGAAAAATTTTTCTATCAATTCACCAATTTATGAAATGGCGGCGGATGCGCATTCCGTCTGGGTGGTCACAGACCGCGGTGTTTTTAAACTCAATCGCGCAAACCGGTATTGGGTGCATTATACCATGCAGGATGGCCTCGCGAGCAACCAGGTTCATGCCGTTTTGCTGGATGGTGATTATGTCTGGTTCGGCACGCCGAAAGGTTTAACGTTGTTTTACTGGAATGATCCCAATCGGATTGATTGAGTGGGCAAGAAGAGCACTATGGACTTATTTGACAAACAAAATCAGGACAATGCACTAAACAAGCCATTGGCTGATTTCATGCGGCCACGAACACTGGATGATTTTTTCGGTCAACAACACATTGTTGGTGAAGGAAAAATCATTAGCACGTTAATGGCAAATCGCCGACCTGTATCGATGATTTTCTGGGGACCACCCGGAACGGGCAAAACAACCCTGGCCCGTCTTTTCGCAAAATCATGTGATGCTGCATTCACGGCTTTAAGTGCTGTCACCAGTGGTGTTGCAGATATTCGTAATGTGATTGAATCGGCATCGACCCGCAAAAAGCTTGGTCACAATACAATCCTTTTCATTGATGAAATCCACCGTTTCAATAAATCCCAGCAGGATGCATTGCTGCACAGTGTGGAAGACGGGACGCTCTATTTTATCGGCGCAACGACGGAGAATCCATCTTTTGAAGTCATTTCTGCGCTGCTCTCCCGTTGCCGGGTGTTGACTCTGGAAAAATTGTCGGAAGCTGATTTGCAGCAATTGCTGCACAAAGTGCGAGATGTTTGGAAATCACACAGCGGAAATCAAGTGAATTTTGGCGAAGATGCCGCTGAATTGCTCATCGCCTTCTCCGGCGGCGATGCGAGGGAATTAATCAACGGTTTTGAGCTTTCCTGTTTTCTCACAGCTGCTGATGCATCTCAGCATGTCAATATTACACCGGATACAGTGCGTATTGCATTTCAGCAAAAAGCCCAGCGGTATGATAAAAGCGGTGATGCACATTACGATACGATTTCTGCGTTTATCAAAAGTGTTCGCGGCAGTGATCCCAATGCAGCGTTGCATTATCTGGCGCGAATGCTTGATGCCGGTGAGGAGCCCCGGTTTATCGCCCGGCGGCTCATTATTTTATCCAGTGAAGATGTTGGCAACGCTGATCCGTTTGGGCTCGTTCTGGCAACCTCGACTTTTGATGCTGTGCATAATATCGGCATGCCTGAAGCGCGAATTATCCTCGCTCAGGCAACAACCTATCTTGCGTCGGCACCAAAAAGTAATGCATCCTATTTGGCAATTGATGCAGCGCTGAGTGATGTTCGAAAGGGGCTGGTGCCGGAAATTCCCTTAAATTTACGCAATGCGCCAACGAAATTGATGAAGGATAAAGGCTACGGTGAGGGATATAAATATCCCCATGATTTTGCTGGTGGATTTGTTGAAGAAAGTTATCTTCCAGATAAATTAAAAAATACGATTTATTATATGCCAACTGAACGTGGCCGTGAACGAACGATAAAAGAACGGCTTCAGTTTTGGTGGAGCCGTTATCGAAATATTTTTAAAGATGAATAGAAAGAGAAATGGATTAAAACTTCGATTTGCCTGTGTTGCAAAAGAGTTACTACCTTTGGTTCTTGCTTGCGGCTCGCAAATCCAAAAGGTGTTTGCATTTGCGAGTGGTATATTCAGTTTTTTATTCAGAACGTGCCCTGGGAACATCAGGGCGTGCTTGTTGGGGAGAAAAAAAATTGCGGTGACTCTCTTTTTCCTACCAATTGCTTTCACGCATTTTTTCGTCACTCTTTCCGCCCAGGAAATTGATAGCCTTTTATCTCAACAACAAAGACTCGTTACAATACCGGATGATTCAGTAGCTGTTCTCAGCTCACCCCAAACCCAAAAATCGGATATTGATGCACCGATCCATTACGAAGCGCTCGATTTCGATAATGATATTAAAAACGGCATTCTTTATCTAACCGACAATGCCGTCGTGAAATACCAAGAGATGGAGATACGGGCCGGAAAAATACAGGTCAACCAGCAGGAGCGCGTTTTAATTGCCGAAGCACTTCCGGAAACAATTTATGTGGCACTGGATTCGACTTTGGCGGATGTAGAAAAGGACAGTTTCACGGTCAAATTTAGCCAATATCCGGTTTTGAAAGATGGGCAACAGGAAATAACCGGCGAGCGCATGGTTTACAACTTTGATTCACAAAAAGGCATTATAGAGAAAGGCCGTGCGGAGTTAGACGGTGGCTATTTTACAGGCACACAAATCAAGCGAGTTGATAAGAAGGTTTTGAATGTGACTTCGGGCACCTACACGACTTGTAAGGAAGAACATCCGCATTTTCATTTTTGGGCCAGGCGAATGAAAATGATTATGAGTGAACGGATTATTGCGAAGCCTATCGTTCTGTATATTAGCAAGATTCCGATTGCTTATTTGCCGTTTGCCATGTTTCCGACCAAATCAGGACGCAAAAGCGGCGTTCTCATTCCACGTTATGGTGAGAGTTCAACTGAAGGAAAATTTCTAAAAGGTTTAGGGTACTATTGGGCGATCAATGATTATCTTGATGCGAAGACAACGGCAGATTATTATGACCAATCGGGTTGGTTGTTCCGCGGCGGCCTGAACTACAACAAACGCTATTCCTACAGTGGGCGAATCAGTGGCTCGTGGACGCGTAAAAATTTCACAACGGGGCGTGTTGAACGCCGTTGG
>QQUM01000536.1 GCA_008501545.1 Calditrichota bacterium | reverse complement strand
GCCGGATGTGCTGGTGAAAGGTGGCGATTATACGTTCGATACCATCGTCGGTGCACCGGAAGTGGCCGCAGCTGGTGGCGAAGTCCGGACAATCGATTTTGTCGAAGGGAAATCCACGACACGTATTATATCAAAAATGACTGAAAATTAACTGACAGATTGAAATAACAATAAAGCACCTGTAACATCCACCCCTGTAATTAAATCTGAAACGTGTAACCTGGAACGTGTAACCTAAATGACAACAGATAAACTGAACAATCTCTTCGATCGATTTCAAGAAACACGCATCGCCGTCGTTGGCGATTTCTGCCTGGACGTGTACTGGGAAATCGATATGTCGGCATCGGTAACATCGGTCGAAACCGGCCTGCCGACTTATCCGGTTCGAAAAAAACGTTATTCACTTGGTGGCGCCGGCAATGTGGTCGCGAATCTTGCTGCACTCGGCGTCAAAGAAATATCTGCCTTTGCCGTGCTCGGTCACGATATGTTTGCCAGTGAATTGCTTGCCCTCCTAAATCAATTCGGTGTACATCTTAAAGGCATACAATTCCAAAGTACCGATTGGGATACGCCTGTTTATATCAAACGGATTCTGGACAAGAAGGAGCGAAGTCGCATCGATTTCAGTAATTTCAATATGTTACAAGATACCGTAGCGGAAACAATCGTTGCGGCACTCCAACAAAATTTGCCACATTTTGATGTGGTCATTATAAATCAACAATTGGTACATGGGCTGCATACAGCTTATTTCCGTCAGCTTCTCACCTCGCTCATAAAGGAGAATGAAGACACATTGTTTTTACTGGATAGCCGCGATTTTGGCAATGATTACGGTGGCACAATCCGGAAAATTAATGAGCACGAAGCATTGCGTTTATGTGGCGAACAGGTCACTCCGGATACGGCGATTGCAAGGGAAAAGGCTGCGGATGCTGCGCGGGAACTCGCCAAACGCTGGCAACAGATTGTCTTTGTCACACGTGGAGAAAATGGCCTTTTCGTAGTGGATGAAAACACTGTAACAGACATACCGGCTTTTGCAATTAAAGGAGAAATCGATACGGTTGGCGCCGGGGACACGATGCTCGCTGCAATAGCAACAACATTGGCTGCAGGCGGGAGTTACTACGATGCAGGTGAATTAGGGACCCTTGCCACAGCAATTACAATACAAAAACTTTATCAGTGTGGGACAGCTTCACCGGCAGAAATCAGAGCTTTGCAGGAAATGCAGGCTGGTCTTTAGAAACCAGCTTGAATTGTTTGCAGCCTGTCAGTTTTTTCCGGTTTGACGAATTTTGACATTTACCAGTTACGTGCACAATCTCAAACAAAAACGAGTTTTTATGGCATCACTATTTGATAAATTCCCCGGCCGTCATGGCCTGCTTGAAAAACCTGTTGTCGTCGAAAACACCGAGGGCAATGTGATCATCGTGCGCGAATTCGACAGCCGTGCATTGTCCGTTGGCCTCTTCGATTTTGATGGAACGATTTCCGATGAACGAGTCGGCTGGCCAAACCTGATGGTGGCCAACAATGTCGCTTTTCTTGTTGCCCTCTCTTCACCACACCTGCCTCATAAAAAAGCAGAAAAAATGGTGATTGAAGACATCGAAAAAACCATCGGTATTCCGACCTATATGCAAATGAAACGATTGCGCACCATGATCGAGGAAAACGGCTACAGTGGCCCGCAGTTGGATCCCGGGATGTTTAAAGATGCCTACAACGATGCCCTTGTTGGCATGGTCGCCAGTCGCCGTGCAAAATTTGAAAATGGTGAAATGACTGGCAATGATCTGCTCATTCCCGGTGCTGCCGAACTCTTGCCGGCCTTGCAACGAAGGATGCCAAAAGGCATTTATCTCGCCAGCGGCACCGATGAAACCGCAGTGATGGAAAGTGTGGAATACCTCGGTTTTTCGCAGTATTTCCCCCGCGAACGCATCGTTGGTGCGGGTACTTTGGCGCCGGAAAAAGATGCCAAGGAAGCGGTAATCAACAATATGCTCCTGAAAAAAGGCATTCGCAGCGAAGAACTGCTGACCTTTGGTGACGGATTCCCGGAAATTCTCTATACCTATCTCGCCGGTGGCATCGCTGTTGGTGTCGTGAGCCGCGATGAGAGCCATTACGAACATCAGGGCCATTTCACGATTGCGCAAAAGGAGCAGCGCCTGATAAATGCTGGAGCACATATAATCGTGCGGAATCCTTTCGCAGATGTACATTCTTTACTTGAGATTATCTTTACAGGATATCATGTTTCAAACAAATTTCTGGAGACACATCCTTGAAAAATAAAAAAACGTTGCATGTCATCAGCAATTCCCACTGGGACAGGGAATGGGGTTATCCATTTGAAGAAACCCGTCTTCTCCTTTTAGATTTCGTTGATGAACTGCTGGATTTGCTTGATAATGATCCCGATTTCCAGTCATTCACTTTCGATTCCCAAATGCTGGCGCTGCTTGATTACCTCGAGTTGCGCCCGGAAAATCGCGAACGGGTGGAAAAACACGTGCGCAGTGGCAGGCTCATTATCGGCCCGTGGTATTCGTTGCCGGAAGAATACCTTGTTAACGGCGAGTCGCTGGTGCGTAATCTCGTCGTCGGGCACCGCAAGGCTGCGGAGTTTGGCCCTGTTTCGAAAATTGGTTACACACCCTTCAGCTATGGTCAAACCTCACAAATCGCACAGATTTACAATGGATTTGGCATCGATACGATTATCTTCTATCGCGGCATCAACACGCCGAAAAGCGAATTTTTGCTGGAAGGGCCGGATGGATCGCGATTGCTGGGCATGCGTTTCGGCTGTTTGAGTCGCTTTAGCTACTATTTTTATATTTACCGCCAGGTGCGTTATGGCATGGACCGGGATGACTGGTGCTACCGCTGGGACCGCGGTGCCGCGCCATTTCGCATGGCCAACGATTCCCGGCCGCGTGAGCATTATTACATTCTCAATGATCAGAAAAAGCAATGGAATACGGAAATCATTCCCGAACAACTGAAGCAACTCATCGCTGATGAATCGGAGCATTTCACTACCAGCCACATCGCCTGCATGCAAGGATTCGATGCTTCCAATCCCGACCCGAAAGAGTCGGCGTTGATCAAGCTGTGCCAGGAAGCCGCGCCGGAACATGAAATCAAACTATCCAACTTGAATGATTATATGAATGCCATGCGTGCGGAAATTGGTGAACTGGAACCGCTGACCGGCGAAAGCCGCGATCCCGGCGCGGTGGGAAAATGGACGCACCTGTATGGCGATGTGATCAGCGCTCGCACACGTTTAAAACTTGCGAATCACCGTGCGGAACTGGATATTCAACGCTGTGCTGAACCGTGGAGCGCCATCGGTGCTTGGACCGGTGGACAATATTACCGCACCGCACTCGAGTGTGCCTGGATATTGCTACTGAAAAACCATCCCCACGACACCCTCACCGGTGGCGGAATCGATCAAATGGAAAAAGATTCGCTTTACCGGGCTGATCAAATCAATATTATTTGTCAGGGCGTAATGCGCCGTGGCATGCAACAAGTGCAGCGGCAAATCGATAACGCTGATTTGACAGAAAAAGACAGCGTTTTGACCGTGTTCAATTCTACGCCGTTTCCACGTCGGGGTGTTCTTTCTTCGCTGGTCGATATGCCGGCGGAAACAGGTTTCGAAGCGTTCAGTATCCGCACACCGGATGGGGAGCGGAAGGAAATACAAATCAAAAGTGAATTCCCCTTTGGCACGCTCGTGCGTAATTTACAGGATATTTCCCTCGAATTGCGCTCACAACGTGTGCAATGTCATTTTGAAACTGATGCGATTCCTGCATTTGGCTATAAAACCTATCATCTGGTGCGTGAAGAGAAAAACGCGTTCGTTCCGGGTTCAATTCTAAAAGAAACCAATGTCCTGGAAAATGAGTACCTGCGAGCAAAATTCAACAGCGACGGCACACTCGATTTAACCCACAAAAAAAGCGGCCACACTTTCACTGGACTGCACTTCCTTGAAGACAGTGGTGAAGCCGGGCATTCGTGGATTCACAAAAAACCGGATACCAACCAGATCATCACGTCCCATGGCTGCGCATCAACGATTTCGGTTGAAGAAGCCGGGCCACTTCTTGCCACGATCCGTATCGATTATCACATGCAAATTCCCATTGGCATCGAAAATGCCATGAACGCACAGGACCGCAGTGAATTTCGCAACGATGTGCAACGCAGCAGTGAACTTCGCACACTTGTGGTCAGCAGCTTTTTCACCCTGCGCAAAGGTACAGAGCGCCTCGATGTCACAACAAAACTCAATAACACTTGTCGTGATCACCGTTTGCGCGTTGTCTTCCCGACCCGGCTGAAAACCGATGCCACACATGCCGAAATCAGCTACGATGTGGTTGCCCGTGACATTCATGTCAAAGAAGGAAATGCTTACTTCGGCAAAGAAAATCCAACCTACCCCATGCACCGTTTTGTTGATATGACCGATGGCAAAATCGGTTTGGCTGTGCTCAATACCGGTATCCGCGAATACGAAGCCATGGACACTGCCGACAGGCCTTTGGCGATCACTTTATTGCGTGGATTTATCTATAGAAACTGCCCGGTCATCGGCCGCTATGAAGTGCATCCTGAAATGGAACTGGCACAATGCCCTGGCGAATTGGAATGGACATACGCACTCTTTCCTCACGAAGGCGACTGGCACAATGGTGTTTATCAACAGGCAGAAGATTTAAACATGCCGTTGGAAGTCGCACAAGCTGGCGCCCAACCCGGGACGTTGCCAAAGGAAGCCAGCTTTTTCGAATTGCAAGGCGATAACCTGCAATTTTCAGCGCTCAAACAGGCAGAAGACCGGCCCGACTCGTGGATCGTCCGTATTTTCAATCCGACAGATGCGCCCGTTGAGGGCAGCCTCATCTTTTTGCAGCACGTGCAAGAAGCCTGGTTGTGCAATTTGAACGAGGAGCAGCAGTGTAAAGTGGAAGTAACTTCACACAGCATTCCTTTAACAATCGCAAAGAAAAAAATCGAGACGATTGAATTTGTACTAAAAAATGAATAGACTTGTGTAATTTTAATGCAAGGACAGCTCACAACAACCGGAAAGAAATTTAGTAAAAATAGAATTGTAGCTGAATTCGCCAGAATTCGGGTTTGCATTTACAAATCCATGGATCTAGTCCGAAGGCGTCCCGCCGAGGACAACTTGTATTGCGCTCAGCGGGACGCTTTCGCTCTAGTAATAAAAAGCCTGTCAAATCACGAAAATTTTATACCGATTTCACGTCATAAATAGAATTCAGCTACGAGGAACGTATGAAAATTTCTGTCTACATAGCCACAAGCCTCGACGGGTTCATCGCCCGGGAAAACGGTGACTTGGACTGGCTCCCCGACGCGGACGGCGAGAGTCAGCAAACAGCCGAAGATTACGGTTACAGACACTTCATCGAAACAATCGATATGCTGGTGATGGGGCGAAACACATTTGAAAAAGTGCTCTCGTTTGGCCAATGGCCATACGGCGAGCGGCGATGCGTCGTTTTAACATCACGGGATTCGATGATTCCGGAGAAAATGGCAGCACACATCCTTGTCCGCAATGCGCAACCCGATGAATTGATTAAAGAACTGGATGAGATGGGCGTGCAGCACATCTGGCTCGATGGTGGCAAAACAATTCAGCAATTTCTTTGTGAGGGATTTGTGGATGAAATGATAATTACACGTGTGCCGGTTCTCATTGGCGCAGGGATTCCACTTTTTGGTCATATTATGGATGATATAAACTTAAGGCATATCGAAACGGTCTCATTTAAAAGCGGATTTGTCCAAAGTCGATATGCTGTCGCGAGAAAACCACAGGCAAAGCGAAATTCATAAAAGTTTTTAATTTGAAATTTAACCAGGTGTGACGCACTTCCTTCCAACAGGCCTGAAATTTTTGATAATGCCTGGAAATTTCGGTATGAAGTGCGTCGCACCTTTTGAGGAGAGAGTGTATTATGAAAAAGTCAATTTCTGTTTTTGCTAAGTTTGCGATTGGATTTTTGGTAGGCATGATTATTTTTCGATTCATATCCTGCACACCCGAATCAAAAACCGTGGAGACGAAAATGCATGAAAGCGTACTGAAATCAGAATATGTTTTTGAACTGGAAAATGCACCGACACCGGAATGCCATGCGTCGACCGTTGCGGAGTCGAAAGATGGCCTGGTAGCAGCCTGGTTTGCCGGCACCAAGGAAAAAAACAAGGATGTCGGCATCTGGGTTTCCCGTCTTGTAGGCACGAACTGGACAGCGCCCGTTGAAATCGTGAACGGTGTGCAGGACGATGGCACCCGCTACCCATGCTGGAATCCGGTTTTGTTTCAGCCAGAAGATCAGCCCCTGATGCTGTTCTACAAAGTCGGCCCGAGTCCGCGGGAGTGGTGGGGCATGCTGGTGATTTCCGACGATGGCGGCAACACATGGTCTGAGCCACAAAAACTGCCCGGCGGCATTCTTGGCCCCATCAAAAACAAACCGGTGCAACTGGCCAACGATGATTTTCTTTGTCCCACAAGCACGGAACATGACGGCTTGAAAGTGCAAATTGAGCGTACGACTGATCTCGGTCAAACCTGGACAACGACCGGTGACATAAATGACGGCAAAAAAATTGG
>QQUM01000070.1 GCA_008501545.1 Calditrichota bacterium | reverse complement strand
AGAAAAGTCGATGAAATCAACAGAATTACGTCATTATTTCTTAATTCTTTAGGTGGAGAAGGTTAATGAATTTATCGACTTGCACCAGGAATAATTTACTTGTTCGCACTGCTATTCTTTTTAAATGCTGTAAACATGCAACCCTGTGCACCAGGAAACCGAGGTAGTTGATGAAGCATTTTTTTTGTGGGCTATTGATTACTGCAGCGCTGAGCGCAAATGTGCATGCGCAATATTATTTTGGCAGAAATAAAGTACAGTACGATGATTTTGACTGGCATATTCTCAAAACGGAGCATTTCGATATATATTATTATCCCGAGATGCAGGAGCTGGCCGAAATTGGTGCTTCCTATGCTGAAAATGCTTACGAGCGCTTAATGGTAAAATTTAATCAGAATATACCTCGCCGCATTCCGTTGATATTTTATTCAAATCACCTCCATTTTCAGCAAACAAATACAATCCCGTATTTGATACCGCACGGTGTTGGCGGTTTTTTCGAGTTTATGAAGGGGAGGGTGGTTATTCCATCTGATGGCTCGCTGTATAAATTTCGCCATGTGATAAACCATGAATTGGTGCACGTTTTTACGCATAGTGTTGTGAACCGTACATTAAAGGATCACAGAAAATCCAATTACCCCGGATTGCCACTCTGGTTTACAGAAGGCATTGCAGAATACTGGTCCGAAGGATGGGACAGTGAAGCTGAGATGTTTATTCGCGATGCTGTGATAAGCGGCTACATTGTCCCGCTGAATCAGATGTACCGGATATTCGGCACTTTTCTCATGTATAAAGAAGGCCAGGCCATTTGCCGGTATATCAGCGAAAAATTCGGGGAAGAAAAACTCCTGCAGCTCATGCAAAATGCATGGATGGCTGAAAGCTTTTCCGATGTGATGAAATACACTCTTGGTGTCGACTATGAACGATTTGATGAAGAGTGGTTGTATTCCCTGAAAAAAAACAAATACCCGATACTCGATGATTATGACATGCCGGGCATGGTAACTGAGCGGCTCACGAAGCGGGGCATAAATGCCAAACCAACGTATTGCAGCTTCAATGAGAAGGAGCGCATTGCGTTTGTTTCGAATCGCATAGGTTACTCTAATATCTATTCAATCGATCCGGAATCACCGCAAAAAGACCGTGATCTCAAAGTTGTTGTAAAAGGTGAACGCTCGAGCAAATTTGAGGCATTTAATCTACTGAAAAGCAAAATTGATGCAAACCAGTTTGGTGAACTGGTGTTTGTTGCGAAAAGTTACGGCAAGGATGCCGTTTATAAATGCAATATTGAAACCGGGGATGTACAAAACCGGCTCCAGTTTGATAATATCGTCACTATCCTTTCCCCGAACTGGCATCCGGATGGCGCGAAGATCACTTTTTCTGCAGTTGATTTTAGCGGTAAAAGTGATCTTTACACATATGACTTCGCGACGAACGAGCTGCAGAAACTGACCAATGATTTTTACGACGACCGTGACCCGGCCTGGTCCCCGGATGGAAAATACATTGCGTTTAGCTCGGATCGTGGACCGGAAGGTGTGGAGGGACTATACAACTTGTTCATGTACAACATTACCTCCGGTGATATCACCTACATTACAAGCAGTGCGGCAAATGATCTGACACCCGCCTGGTCACCCGATGGATCCACGATTGCGTTTACATCGGATCGGGATGGTGCGTACAATATCTGGTTGATGCAGATTCCGCAGCACGATTTGAAACTTGCAGCCAATTTTTCCAACGGCGATGCTTTCAAACTGCCGGCAGCACCTTTCCCCAGCGCAATTGATGCAGACCACCGGTTAATCCGCGTGACGGATTATATTACCGGAGCCTTCGATCCGGAATGGATGGGTGATAACGCCTTGATTTTTACCGGTTTTGAAAAATTTTCGTTCCAATTGCGAAAGATTGAAGATCTGCGTGCGCTGATCCATGAATCCTCAACAGAAGCGCCGGATAAACTACATAAAGTAGCCGAACACTGGCAACCAACGAAAATATCTGCAGTCGCATCAACGTCCCGACTTGCATACCGGAAAAAATTCTCCCTGGATATTGCCCAAAGTCAGGTGATGCAAGACCCGTTATTTGGAACATCTGGCGGGGCCCAACTTGCTATGAGTGATATGCTTGGCAATCACAAGTATTATTTTCTCGTGTATAATACGGCGAATACACGGCAGGATATGTTAAAAAGCTTCAATGTGGCCGTAACAAAAATTGACCTCAGCCACAGATTGAATACGGCTTATGGTCTTTATCATTTTGCCGGAAATTACTACAATCGTTCTGAAAGTTTTTATTACGAAAGACGTTACGGTGGTTTTGCATCCCTGAGTTATCCGTTGTCTGTTTTTCAGCGACTTGAAGCATCCATTAACATTCGTGAATCCGACAAAAACCGGTTTGGGACAGAACATATACGTGGATTGCTTGTTTCAAACTTTGTGAACTGGACAAAGGATAACTCGCTCTGGGGCCCCAGCGGCCCGGTTGATGGCGAGCGATTTTCGTTTACCCTTGGCAATACAGTTGATGTCCGGGATTCCAATGTGAATTTTTATACAATCATGGCTGATTATCGGCGTTATTTGCGGCTTTCAAACAGGGTTGCTTATGCGGTACGCGTGTACACTGCAATAAATCAGGGCAAGGAAGCACGTGATTTTTTTATGGGGGGAAGTTGGGACCTGCGCCTTTATCCAAGGTGGTCGATTTGGGGACATAAACTGTTTCTCGTGAGCCAGGAGTTGCGCATTCCATTTATTGATCGTTTTGCGGTATCTTTCCCGTTCGGTGGCCTTGGTTTTAATTCAATCCGTGGTGCGTTTTTTGTCGATGCCGGGAATGCCTGGGATAAACATCTGGAAAATATACGCGGTAGTTATGGATTTGGGGCGCGTTTACGTCTTGGCGGCTTTCTTGTATTGCGTTATGATATTGGCAGGCGGTTTTCTGTTAACGGTATTGATGATGGCCTCACGTCTGAAGCATTTGCATTCCCGAATAAGTGGTGGAAACAGTTTTTCTTTGGCTGGGATTTTTAATATGATTAAAAATGAAAGAAGATATTGCTGTGAAAGCAGTTTGGCAGCCATGCTCATCCTTGGCTTATTGACCGTTAGTTGCTCTTCCTTCAAAGTCGCACATCCGACTCGCACCGATGATTTTGGTTCCCCTGAGTATGTCGATATCGCCAATCACAATTACTATCATGAAAGTCCGGAAGTGCCGTTGCGACAGATCGATCATTATAAGCTTACGGCTGCACCAATTAAAGACGTATTTGTTATCGGCAACGCGGTGGTGATGGTAACGAAAAACGGGCGTGCCTATGGCGAGATCATCAGCGGTAAAAAAATACGCGGGAAGCTAAAATTTGATAATAATAGTGAAGCCTTTGCGACTTTGTACAAGGACAGATACCTGCTTCTGGCTTTGAAATTAGCACGGAATTCGCTGTTGTGTTATGATTTAATAGAGGGTAAATACAAATGGAAAACCAACGCGGGACTGCAAGGTGCTGCGCCAGTTGCTGCTGATTCTACTGTTTATGTCATAAGCCGGTTTAAGCATGCTTCCCGATATTCACTGGCTACAGGAAAGCGTATCTGGAAGAAAAAGACGGATGAATTCGCACATACAACAGCATGCATTGCAAACGACTTGCTTGTATTTGGCACCGATGCCGGCACAGTCAAAACATTGTATCGAAAAGATGGGGAACCCGCATGGGAACGCCAGTTAAAAGGGCCGTTCTATGCAACGCCAATTTTTGATGGCAAGACTGTTTTTGTTTTTTCAGTAGATGAATCTATTACTGCGCTGCATCCGGAAACAGGCGATGTAATTTGGGAAAAAATGATTAAAGGTGGCGTGTGGGAAACGCCGGCATTGAAGGGTGATCAGTTGATCGTCGCGACGTCCTCCGGAAAAATATATTCTTTGAACACAGCGGATGGCGCAATTCAATGGGAAAACACAATCAGCACGCCGGTCGGAACCAGTCCGGTTATTGCGTCAGATCAGATTTTTATTGGGGGGGATGATAGGATGTTTTATGCTATGGATTTGAATTCGGGCGACATCACCTGGCAAACCGAACTCAAAGGTCGCGTACGTACAAACCCGCGTATCGCTGGAAACTATGTCATCGTCGGAAGTGAGAACAAGGATGTTTATGTCTTTGAGCATGAGCCAGAGACCGAGTCTGAGAGGAGCCAGTAATAATGTTTTCCAGTATCAGTCGAAAAATTTTATCCGGTTTGATTTTAACTTTTTTGGTATGCACGCATCTGCATGCGCAGGATTCTGGGCATGGTAAGATGGCGTCAATTACTGTAATCAGTGATGTGGCCGGTAGCCTGGTAATTGTCGACGAAGACAGCGTTGGGACGACGCCCATTATTGCGCATCCTGTTCCCAAAGGAGAGCATCGCATCACTGTGCAGCGACTGAACAAACAAAGCTGGTTTGCATCTGACTGGAGCGGAACATACAATGTTGAACCAGGTGATTCACTGGTTTTAAATCCGTCCTTCAATGAAATTTATCACATTCAATCCAGGCCTTATGGCGCCAGGGTCTACAAAGATAATGAGCTCCAGGGAAAAACACCCCTCGTGCTCGAGTTCCCTGCCAGTGAAGAGTCGAATCTGGTACTGGAAAAGGATGGTTATTTTTCGCAAACCGTCAAATGCAATCCGATGGGCGCACATTTGATAAAAGTCATACTTGAGGCTGATGATAATTATTGGGTTGAACAGGAAGTAATTCAAAAAAAAATAAAATCAAAATTAAGCAGACATAAAAAATATACATATCTTTCAACTGCACTAAGTTTTGCCAGCGGGGTAGGGGCAGTCTTGTTGAAAAAACAGGCAGATAAGTATTATGATGGTTATAAAAAAGAAATAGATCCTGAAAAGATGGATGAACTTTTTTCCAAAGCAGAAAAATATGACCGGTTATCTACAGCAGCTTTTGGTGCGTTTCAAGTGAGTTTTGGGTTTAGTCTGTACTTTTTTGTTAAAAGCAATGCCAGACATTAAATAACTGAACGTTGAGAGAAGCATGTTAAGGGGCAGTTTCTTATTATAACCTTTAACTTAGATTTTTTTACCTATGGCAAATTTAATAAAAACTTACAATGTGATGCTGGGTGAATTATTCCCATATTTTCTGCATGAACTGAACAATCCACTTATGGTTCTACAAGCCTTGCAGTCCCTTTATCAACCGTCAAAGATAGGTGACGCCTCGACACATGCTAATTTTCTGTCCGATCTGGATGAATCGAGTAAAAAAATAATGCAAAGTTCTGCTGCAGGTCAAATACTGATGCAGGCAAAGAATTTTAGCATGGCATGCGATCTGAACAGGACAATTGATGCGCTCCTGCGTTTCTTACGTGTGAAATTTCGACATAGGCAAGTTCCATTGCAGATTGAGCAATCTTCCGATCTCAGCACAAGAAATCCCCATGCAGGGGAAGTGATATTATTGCTTTATACGATATTTGATATCTATTATCAACATGCTATTGAAAATACAAAAATTGATTTACTGCAGCCTTCGGATCGAACGCTGCATTTTTTCACATCTGCTGATAAAGTTCAGTTTGAATCGCCAATTTTTATCACGCCAGAATACCTGCAATTATCCAATACTGATCCATTCAGCCCGGAGGATTTGTTCATTCAATCGCTTCCAATGCAAACAGACTTCTCATCGACTGGATTAGCTCTGTCGAATAAATACAATATCCACTTCAAACTGTTCGGTTTGGGTGATAGATTCAAGCTTGCCATGCATCTGCCTTGAAAAGAGTCCGTCAATCACTCTGTTATAATGAATTTTCTTGTTCCGATGTGTTCAAAGAGCCGTTACGGATAGAGATTGAATATGCTTGCAATTCCGTAGACGATAATATATATTCAAGCTTTCGAAAGTGAACCACCGGACAGAAGTTCGGTTTTCTTTTGCAATAAATTGGAAGCACTTCCCTGATATTTCGTTTTCTTTAAATGGCGACAAGTTAAAATTAAAATATACCGTTTAACAAATTTATATTTCGTTCGGGAGGATGGATATGTCGACCTTGGATATTGGAATTGTTGTCGTTTATATTCTCGGGATGGTTATCGTTGGTCTTGTCATGCAGAAAAGGGCATCTGAAGGTATTGATTCGTACTTTTTAGGTGGCCGTAAAATTCCCTGGTGGATTCTTGGCTCCTCTGGAATGGCTTCCAATCTCGATATAAGCGGAACAATGATTAATACAGCCTTCATTTTTGCATTGGGCGCCGCAGGTTTTTTTATTGAGATCCGCGGCGGTGTGACACTAATCATGGCTTTTCTCATGATCTTCCAGGGCAAGTGGAACAGACGTGCTGAAGTAATGACGCTGGCTGAATGGATGCATTTTCGTTTTGGAACGGATAAGCAAGGTGATGTTGCACGATTAATTGCTGCAGTATCCATCATGATCATGACAGTCGCAATGATAACATATTTTGCGATCGGGTCAGGCAAATTTATCGCTGAATTCCTGCATATTCCCGGCTTTTGGGGGCTTGAACCGCAATTCTGGGCTGCATCCCTCATGATCGTTCTCGCGATGATTTATACGGTTGCAAGTGGTTTATACGGGGTTGTCTGGACTGATGTATTTCAGGGTGTGATAATTTT
>QQUM01000110.1 GCA_008501545.1 Calditrichota bacterium | reverse complement strand
GGATGCATTTTCCAGCTCGATCTGCACGAGCTTGTTTTCATTTTTCTGTGCAGCAAAAAAGCGGTAATCATAGAGCACCTGAACTCTGGCTTCGGCTACATACGCCTGGAAAACCTTTTCTGCCACATGCGGTTCGAATAGCCATTTTTCGAATACGCCGTAGTGCGTTCCGACTCGACGAAAAAAATCGCGTGCAAGTCCGGAAATGGCCCACTTTGCCTGAATATCCATCTGCCCCAAACCACCAGAAGCGATGCCACCAAGGTGTTTTCCCGGCTCGATCAACAGAACAGACTTCCCCATTTTTTTTGCAGCATACGCCGAAATTACACCAGCCGGCGTCCCGCCGTAAATGCATATATCGACCGTGAATGCATTCTGATTTTCCACTGCATTTTGTGATTTTTTTATAATTGCCGCGGATTGAATGGAGTGCCCTGCCCCGGTATGGGAAAGAGTAAAAAGACAGAAAAAAATTGTTATCAAAACTGGAAAAATTCGGTGCATCCGGTAATCCATAGCCGAAACTGGTTCTGTGTAATAGTCAATTGATGTATCATTTCATCGCAACGACACAATGGCCTTTCACGTCCGCTTCCTTAAAATGCAAGAGCCGTGTATGGCAACTAACTTTTGTAAATCCTGCCTTTTTGACGATCGCTGCGAAAGCATCACCAGCATATTTTCGAAACAGGTTACTGGTGGTAAAAGGCAGATGCTGAAGCGAATCTTTATTCGTGAAGTATAATGCAAGGATTCCGCCCGGTTTGAGAACTCTGTAAATTTCGCGCAGTTCATTTTCAGGCTTATTCCAGAAATAGATAACATTCACTGCAAATGCGCAATCAAAGAATGTATCGGGATATGGAATGGGTTGCATGTCATTGTGTAAAAGCGCCACTTTTTTACGCCGGATGAGATGCTTGTTGAAACGCCTGGCTCGCTTCACCATGGCTTCGGAAAAATCAATGCCTGCGACAAAGCCTTGATCGGCCTTTTTCGCTGCTTTCTCAATGTATATCCCATGGCCAAATCCAATTTCCAGTACATTGTCCTGTGGTTGAATTTCGAGAAATTCCATCGTCCAATCATAAACCGGACGATTGGCCACTGCCATAAAATCCACCGCGATGCGCCCCCAAAATCCACTCGGTTTGAAAAACTGCTGCGCCAGCAGATTTTGCACAGGTGAAAATTTCTGATAGCGAAACAAGATTTTCATCAGGCGAATGGATAGATGCATAGCGTCTCATTTTCTGGAAATCGAGGTAATATCTAACTTTTCGATAAGCATCTGCCCATCTTCAGGTTGTTGCTGAATTTTACGAACGACAGCCATCCCCTCAATGACCCGACCGAACGCGGCAAATCCTTGCCCGTCCGGATTGCGCATGCCGCCGAAATCCAGTGCAGGTTGTGCGCCAACACAGATAAAAAATTCTGAATCCGCAGAACCGGGTTTATCCCGTGCCATGGAAATGACACCGTCGCTGTGCAAAATCCCTGTGGTCGCCGTCGTTTCGTGTGGAATTGCAGGCAAGCGCTGATCGTTCTCACTCCATCCAAGTCCGCCCTGAATGACCTCGATGCGTATACTGTCGTTCAGCTGATTCTTCTGGGTAACAACACGGTAAAAATGGGCGCCCTTGAATAAACCTTTATCCACATAGGCTAAAAAATTTGTCGCGGTCACGGGCGCTTCCTGCTGATAAATTTCAAACGCAATATCCCCCAGCGGTGTTTTCATCACAACATGTGGATTTTGATTGCTGCAGGAGCTGGTAATCAACAGCAGCATGAGTAAAATAATACGTTTCATATTCCATCCCTATCTTTTCCGTACGCGTACTCCTACTCGTTCTCGTAACCGGTTTTTAAAATCCGAGAACGAGTAGGAGTATGAGTATGAGGACCAATTATGGTAAATTGAAGTGCCAAAGTCTTAAGTTATCATGCGATTATTGACGCTCACCCCGATTTATTTACTTCATTTCGCGCATTTCTTAATTTGCCAAAGTAGTAATAAAACTGAATATAAAACCATAATTTCCGATCGATTGAATAAAAAATCCTAGCGGAAAGTCGGTTAAATGTTAAATATTGTTATGCCGAATGGCGCCTCGTTTGGATGGGGCATTTGTGGTAAAATGATCGCATCCGAAATAAAAAAACAGCTGCCAATCCAATTTTATACCAGCAAATTTTCCCAACAATCCATTCAGGATGAATTCATCTATCATCACTTAAAAACATGTGTACATCCGATCGAGAACGCTCCATTTTCAGGAAAAGAACGGCCAGCTTTGCAAGCCATTGCTGACCATGAGATGAATGCCTGGGGACCGGATTTTTCAAGCGGCTTTCGTATGGGGTACACCTTTTTTGAAAACAATTGCTTAAGCAACACGGCCATTCAAAATGCGCAAAAATTCGACTGCATCGCCACGGGTTCGACCTGGTGCAGTGATGTTTTACAGTCTTTTGGAATTAAGAATACTTTTCCAGTTTTACAAGGGATTGATACGCAAGTCTTTCACCCAGCAAACAACTTGAAACGCCATTTTCAGGACAAATTCGTAATTTTTTCAGGCGGCAAATTCGAATTTCGAAAAGCGCAGGATATCGTCATTGCGGTTGTCAAAAGGTTGATGGAAAAATACGATGATGTCCTCTTTGTCAACTCCTGGTACAACCTGTGGCCACAAACAATGCAGTCCATTGCACATTCACCGCATATAAAAACTGTCAATAAACAGGGGACATTTACTGAAATCATCAATGCTATTTTAGCCGTGAACGGTATCGATCTAAACCGGGTCATCACGCTGCCACTTTTACCAAATGCGCAAATGGCATCTATTTACAAGAACACCGATATTGGTCTTTTTCCAAATCGCTGTGAAGGCGGAACCAATCTCGTGCTGATGGAATACCTCGCCTGTGGTAAAGCAACGATTGTCTCTAATTTCAGCGGCCATTGTGATATCGTCACAGAAAAAAATTCGTTACGCATTACAAACGCCCATGAAGTTCAATTAAAAAACAATGGTGTTACCACCGCCATATGGCAGGAACCCGATATTGACGAAACATATGCCCTGCTTGAACAGGCTTACATTAACCGTGAAAAGTTACAGACGTTCGGTTCCACCGCTGGCAGGGATCTTCAGCAATATACCTGGGAAAATACCGCAATCAATTTTATACGGATCTTTGAGAACCAGGGAATTTCACTGAAATTGATTTAAGAACGCCGATTCAGATCATCTATTTGCAATAATACGATTTCCCCAGATTAAAATCATTTGAATCCTTCAATACTTTTCTTTATTTTCACAACTCTGTATCCATTGCGAACACTTGGCGAGTACCCGCCGCTGACCGATTTTATCGTCTGGATTTGGCTGGGCAAACCACCTGCGGCATGGCTGCACACAGAGAATGTATGATAAGTTGATGCAAAAAATTCAGTAAAAGGATGGGATGTGGAAATATTAAATCTGTTTATAATTGTTATCGTAAGTTATCTTGTTGGTTCATTCCCCACGGCCATTATAACCGGAAAACTGTTAAAAGGTATCGATATCCGAGAACATGGCAGCGGCAACGCCGGCGGGACAAATGTGTTCCGTGTTCTCGGGAAGGGACCGGGTATTTTTGTTATGGCGTTTGATATTTTTAAAGGCATCGTCGCAACGTACTTTGTCTCACAAATATCACTTGGCGCTATGGAGTTGGCAACAGTCTATCTCCAGATCATCGCTGGTTTGTCCGCCATTGCCGGCCATATCTGGACGATCTTTGCCGGATTTAAAGGTGGAAAAGGTGTAGGCACCGCGGCGGGTATGCTCGTCGTGTTGTATCCGATTGCCATACTTGTTTGTTTTACTCTGTTTTTGGTTATTGTCTTTACCACGCGATACGTATCGCTCGGATCAATTCTGGCGGCGGTCATCCTGCCGGTCGTCCTGTTTATCATGCAGGAAGCTTTTGACCGACCAGTAGAACCCGTGCTTATGGGGCTGGCATCTTTCATCGCACTGCTCATTGTATTCACTCACAGAACCAACATTCATCGCTTAATCAATGGAACTGAAAACCGTTTCGGCACTAAATCAGAAAGTTAATTGAACAAAGGAATAGATCATGAAAAAATGTACGCAATGCGGCCACGAATTAGACGATAACGCAAAATTTTGCAGTAGCTGCGGTACGAAAGCACAAGAAGAGAAAGCGTCATCCGAAAGACGGTGCGTAAACTGCGATGCCCTGCAAAAGGAAGGTGCAAAATTTTGCCATATCTGTGGTTCACCTTATGTGAGTGAAGCCGAATCGAAAAAGATACTCGACGCTTCGTGGGATGATTATAAAGTTGGTAAAAAAGGCCGCAAACGTGCTACAGGCACCATCTACCCGATCATTCTTATTCCCGCACTGGTCGTGTTCATCTTCTTCATTACCCAAAATGACCGCGATCCCATGCACGACGATCATGAAGCTCAGCAGCAACAGCCAGCACAGCAACAACCATCGATGGAGCAAATGCAACAGCATTTCGCTGAAATCGACAGCCTGAAATTGGTTTTAGAAGAAAACCCGGACGATACGACCGCATTAGAAAAACTTGGTACGTATTATGAGATTGCCGGTAAGTTTTCCGATGCACGCAATTATTTCACGCAGCTTCAGCGTTTGCACCCTGACAATAACGAAACAGCAATGCGCGTTGCAAACACTTATTATGCTGAAAAGAACTATTTGGCAGCAATCCAGGAAATAGAAAAAGTACTGGAGCGCGCACCGAATGATTTGCTTGCTCTTTACAATCATGGCTTACTTCTCAGTCTCATTGGCAACAAGGAAGGCGCACGTGAGCAATGGGAAAAAGTTGTTTCTATCGACAAAGACGGGAAAATGGCCAAAAGTGCACAGCAGGCCATACAATTTCTCAACCAGAATTAATGCGTGAATAAGGAATGGATCGATACGAAAAACATATTTTTGTTTGTATAAATGAACGACCGGCCGACAATCCCAAAGGTTGCTGTTCGACGAAGCATTCGATGAAAATTTTTCAAAAATTCCGGTCGGAGATCAGCGCAAGGGATTTAAAAGGCAAAGTGTGTGCAACGAAATCGGGTTGCCTGGCATCTTGTGAAACAGGTCCCAATATCGTCATTTACCCCGAAGGTGTGTGGTACAACAATGTCACGGAGAAAGACGTACCCGAAATTATCGATGAGCACATCATAAAAGGCAACATCGTTGATCGTTTAAAACGGTCTCCATCTTAAAACAATGTAAAGTCATTTATTACGCAACAACAGGATCGACATCATGCCAGCAATAGAAGACAAGTACAAACACATTCGCGAACAAATGGTTCGCAATTTTATTTTCTGGACTGTTTTTATGGGGCTCAGCCTCCTCCTTTTGGTCGCTGCATTTTGGCAGCAAAAAACGTGGAGTGTGCCCGATTTAGCACCCAATCTCATTTTGTCTATAATTGGTGTGAGCCTGATTATCGCCCATTATTTTCCTGTTGTTCTGATACAGAAGGCACCCTTTAATTACCACAACGATCACGGACGTATGTTCGCTTATCGTTTTAAACTTGGCATGGCAATGCTTTTGATCCTCATGGTCATTCTTGCCGATTCATTTTATTTGCTCGCTTTTGGTGTCGACAAAATCATCCTTGCACTCATTCTTTTTTCATTGCTCAAAGCTTATAAGCTGAGGCCAAGCAAGAATGTCTGGGTGGATTTTCGAATGCGGTACCGTGCAGGCAGAACGATGCCGGTACGCCCCCGTTAGTTATTATGTTTAAATCTATTTAATGGATACGCTATGAACCATTCCTTTGTATTCGAAGGAAAAACAGCTTTGCCCGGGTTGAGGGGAAAATACGGTGTCGTCACCGGTTCAACCAAAGGAATGGGACTCATAATTGCACGGTTGCTTGTCGAATGTGGCGCCAGGGTGGTAATAAATGGGAGAAACACGGAACCCGTATACGAAATTTCCAATGAGATGAATCAACGCATCCCTGATGCCACGCTTCCCTGCCCCGCGGATACCGCTGATTTTTCACAGGTTCAAAACTTGTTTAAGCAGACCAGAGAATGGAGCGGCGGAAACGTCGATTTTCTCGTCTGTAATGCCGGTCATCCAATCGAAGATGACCTGTGGGAAACACCGCTGCATGCGATGAATCCGGATCAGCTTCAACATGGCTTTGATAAAATTCGCCGTGTCGACCTCGATGGCGCACGCTTTTGTTCCCACGAAGCACTTGGTTCCATGGTTGAACAGCAGGCCGGCAGCATTGTGTTTATCAGCTCGACGCCTGCGCTCACCGGCTACAAAGGCACACCGTTCACCGAAGCGAAAGCGGCAATTTTAGGACTTATGCGCGATATTGCACGCGAATATGCGAAACACCAGATTCGCGCAAACGCTCTTGCACTCGGCAATATTCAAAGTGGCTGGTATGATCATTTAACAGATGAAGCAAAAAAAGAAATCGCTCAGGAGTCCCCAACAAAGAGATGGGGTACAAAACGCGAAGTTGCCGGTGCTGCTGTCTTTCTTCTTTCTGAGTTAGCGGGTTACATCAACGGCCAGACGCTGGTTGTCGATGGCGGAAAAGTCATTCATTAGTCACACGAGAACAGACCAGAAACGCATGCCAACTCTTTTCAAATACATACTCATTTTTCTTCTTTT
>QQUM01000404.1 GCA_008501545.1 Calditrichota bacterium | reverse complement strand
TTTCAAAAGGATCGAAATTCAAAAAACGCCTGACATCCACATACTACCTGCAACTTTACCGCCAAACCCTCGCTCGCACTGGATACATTCATTTTAAAACAGATCACCAAAATCTGTACAAATTTACCAAACAAGTGTGCGCACAGGAAAAGATCAATATCATTGAAGACATCAAGGATTTATACAATACCGAGGTAGATGATATCGTACTCACAATCCAGACAACTTTTGAGAAGAAACACCTGCAATTGAATGATTCAATAAAATATTTAAAACTGCAATTCGCATAAATTCAAAAAACGAAAAAACGCAGGACGGCATGTTTTTCGTTGGTCTGCCACACTTCAATACCGCAATCCAACCCACAAACTCACTGCATCGGGTTTGTCCAGGTGTGCTTTGATTTCCGCAAACATACGAATGTGCTCCAACCTGAAATTTAATCCGGCAACAAAATGTGCGGCGACACCCCCAATATCACCGATGTTTACACCAGCCCCACCACCGAAGTAAGGTGCTGCTTCGGCATGGGTTCGTGGAAAATACTTAAGAGAGAAATCGGCAAACAACCAGTGATCAGATTGGAACACGAGGTCACCATCGAAATTAAAACGCAGACGTGGCGATAATCCACCGAATTCACGTGCGATACCCACTGCCGGCCTGCTCAGATCAAAAAAACCAAACTTTGCACCGTTTGTGCGCACTTGAGCCTGGGCAGGTGGTGCAATACTGCAAATTGTTACGATCAGCGCGCCGCAGAAAAAGGCAATTTTTTTTTGCTTCATTTATTCATTCACTTCAACGACTTGCGTGCCTGCCATTTTATCTCCCCACCTGCGTCCTTCCTCATCTGTAATGACCAAAAAGACTTCGTACACCCAAATTGCAATTGCCGCAAGTGACAACAACCATGCAAGAAAAGGTGCAAGCCGCAAGACGCCGACAACCATGCCAACGGCCAATGTCCAATTGCGTTTTGCTGATAATAAAAGATCCAGTTCGCCCCCCTCGATTGTCAAAGGTTTGAGTTGCATAAAATGTTTTCCGAGCGAACGATGGCGCAGGTATTCAAAATCGAGACCATCGCGGAACAGAAGATAAGCGAGGGCGAGCCAGGGACCAAGAGCAGGAATTTGAAAAACAATCAGAATTACGACACCATCAATTAGTGCGGCAAGAAAACGTTTCATTAAATCCGTTTTTTGTGAGATACTCATCATTTGATCCTGTTTTGGTTATTAAATGGTTTCACATTGATTGAATAAAATTAGTTCACAACGTTTGATTCATTCATCAAGGAGAATAAGGGCCAACCGTTTTGGGCCATGCGCTCCTAACACGAGAATTTTTTCGATATCAGATGTTCGTGAAGGCCCGGTAATAATCGTGCCATAACTCCAATCCCCTTCCCGGAATCCACGATTTTGCAACGCAGCATCTAGAGATGGAACGAGCTGCGCCACGGTGGCAACAACGATATGCAGTGGTGGTAAAACGGACAAACGCCGGCCACCGGCAGAGTTTGTACGCAAAACAATGCTTCCGGTTCTCGCCACAAGAAAATCTGCGCCAGTAAGCCCGGTTGCATAATCTGCAAAATCGGTCGCTGCCAGGGTTTTGTTTTCGATATTCTCGAACTTCGCTTCGAGTTCGGGGCATGCGGAAAATATTTTTTGGCAGAGCGGATTCAACTCAACGAGATGCTTGGTGCTATCGACTGACTTCAGGAGTTCGAAAATGTGCGCCCCCGCTTTTTCATACGAACTGACCGGGAAAAATTCGCCAGCAAGCGCTAAAAATTGCTTTTTAAACCGGGCTATCAATTCATCCTTCGTCTCTTCCGGATAATCTTGATAAATTTGACGATCCTGCGTTCGCGCAGCCGGTGTCTTTTGCAGCGAGTTTATGGATGATAATTTCTTCAAAATGCTATCGCGTGGATTCATTATTCTCCCACATCTGTGCAAATGATTTTTTTGCCATGGTTGGTATGCGTTTCTTTTGATTTGCAGACAAGAATGGTTTTGCCAGCGGTAGAAAAATTTTCATCAACGGGCGAAATGTATCAATTACCTTGCGGCTGGGAATTATTTTCGACCACATTTTGATAGCGAATTGCCATTTCTTTGATGCGGCATGCTCTTTATCTGCCTGCCAGCGTGTTTCCAGCAAAAGAGGGTGGAGATCAATTCCCACCGGACAGACTTCGGTACAAGCGCCGCATAAACTGCATGCGTGGGCCAGATGCTGCCAGGCAGCCATACCCCGCAATTGTGGTGTGATAATTGATCCCACCGGACCCTGATAGGTCGTAGCGTATGTGTGGCCGCCGACACTGCGAAAAACCGGACAGGCATTCAAGCAAGCACCGCAGCGAATGCAGCGTAACACCTCACGGAAATGATCCTGAGCATAGATATTGGACCGGCCATTATCCAACAAGATGACGATCATTTCTTCCGGACCGTCAGGCTCTGCTGCCGACTTCGGGCCGCGTACAATGGAATTATAGCCCGTCAGTTGCTGACCTGTTCCGCTCGTCGTGAGGAGCGGCAGAAAAAGGGATAAGTCGGCCAAACGTGGCAGCATTTTTTCTATACCGGCGATCGCGATGTGCACTTTCGGGCAGGCCATACCGAGCCGACCGTTGCCTTCGTTTTCTGTCATCACGATTGCGCCTTCTTCTGCAATAATAAAATTGGCTCCTGTGATACCGATATCTGCAGTGACAAAAGCACGACGCAGGTGGGCACGTGCCGCCATCGTAAGTTCTTCTGCATTTTCAGTGTATTCGATGCCGAGTTTTTCGACAAAAAGCCTGGCTATTTCTTGTTTTGATTTATGCATTGCCGGTGTGACAATGTGGTAAGGTTTTTCGTCCGCGAGCTGCACGATAAGCTCGCCCAAATCGCTCTCCCAATTTTCAATACCCCGCGATTCAAGGTACTCATTTAACTCAATTTCTTCCGTTGTCATCGATTTCGATTTGACAACCTTGCGGGCATTATGCCGCGAAATGATCTCCTCGATATAATGTCGTGCTTGCTCAGCATTTTCCGCCCACAGCACCGTTGCCCCCCGGCTGGTCAGTTTTTCTTCAAATTCCTGCAACATCTCAGGTAAATTCGCAAGGACTTCATTTTTGATGCCTGCGGCAACTTCACGAGCAGCGTTCCAGTCCTGGAACTGCTGTTTTTTCATGCCATCGACCTGGATTTCGTAGGATGTTATGGCCTTTTTAATTTTGGCGCGATGGATTTCGTTGCCAGCCATCGATTTGGCTTCACGCATAAATTTTGCATAGGTATTCATAAACTAGTCCATCGCTTTTTGTAAGAATTCAACCAGATGCAAAATTTCTCCTTTAAATCCTGCGGATGGAGCTTCTGCACGCAAATGCTGGATACAACCGGGATCATTAACGATCAGAACATCCAGATCAGCACCCGTAAAAGCTTCCAGTCGGGATTTTGCCATGGCGCTCGCGATATCCGGCATTTTATATGAAAACAAGCCGCCAAATCCGCAGCATGTGTGTTCAACCTGCGGCACGAAAAGTTTCACACCTTCGATTCGTGCGAGGATATCTGCAATTTGCTCATCAATTCCCAGTTCACGCATGGAATGACAGGAATTGTGAATAGATAAGCTGACATCTGCATGGCCGACAATACGCTCAACTTTATTTTCAGCGCTTATAAATTCACTAAATTCAAATGTGCGTTCCTGTACAGAATGAACCTGCGCCATCATTTTTTCATCCCCGGCAAAAAGAACAGGGTAATAGTTGCGCACCATTGCTGAGCACGAGCCGGATGGTGACACAATGCAATCGGCATTCGAAAAAGTTGCCAGGAATTGCTTTGCCACGGACATGGCTTCTGTGCGGTGTCCGGCATTAAATGCCGGTTGCCCACAGCAGGTTTGTCGCGCATCATAGGTTACGTCGTAATGGAGTTTCCGTAAAACATCGGCCATTGCAAAACCGATTTCAGGCAGGATCTGATCGACCAGACATGGGATAAAAAGAGAAATGGTTTTCGATTCATTCACGTGATTGGACATCCTTCAAAAATAGTCGAAATTCATGACGATGTTATTTTTTTGTTGCATTCATCCGGTAGTGATTTGCATATTGCATTAAAAGACAACCATAAAATAACACGCCAAATTCATAATCCCAAAAGATATATTGCATTCCCAACGATAAAGGCTGAAAACCAATATTGTGAATTTACTCATTATTTTCAATCCGAACGCAGCCCATGGCCGCGCCCAAAAACTCCTCCCGGCGATAAAAACCGAATTTGCAAGTCATGACCTGTCTGCCGAGTTCAAACTAACCGAATATCCCGGCCACGGCAGAAAAATTCTACAAGATATTGATCTGAGCGCTTATGGTGGCGTTATTGCAGCAGGTGGTGATGGAACTGTTTTTGATGTCATCAACGGTATAATGGACGCAGAACAAAAGCCTCGCAGTCGCATGGGCGTTCTCCCTGTGGGAACCGGCAATGCCTTTGCCCGCGAGCTGGATTTGCTTGCAACCGACTGGAAAGAAGCCGTTAATATCATTGCCACAGGCAAAACGAAAAAAGTCGATGCCGGCTACTTCGAAACAGGAGAATCAAGTCATTATTATCTCAATATTCTGGGTCTGGGATTCGTTGCTGATGTCTCGCAATCCGCAACAAAGCTCAAAGTGTTCGGCAATCCGGCATATATTCTTGGTGTGTTGTACCAGTTGGTTTTCCTTAACCATTTTAAACTGACTATAGAGCTCGATGGGGAAACAATCGATCAGGAAAATATTTTCGTCGAGATTTCCAATACGCGCTACACAGGGACAACATTTCTCATGGCGCCAGGAGCGAAAATCGATGATGGGCTGCTTGATGTGACTTTATTACAGCGCACAAGCCGACGTCGAATTTTGAAGGTATTGCCGACAATTTTTACTGGTGAACATGTGAATCTGTCCGAAGTCACCGTTAAACAGGCAAAACACATAAAAATTCATACAGACACGCCCAAGCTGCTCACACCGGATGGCGAACTTCTCGGGTATTCACCTGTTGAAATCACCTGCCTGCCACAAGTCGTGGAAATTTTTTGGAGATAGATGAGGGAAGGCCCTTAGCCTGAATTTTTCATGGATCATGGCAGATGTGCCTGGCACTTTCTTGATTTTTATAGAATTAACCAAACAAAGAATTTTGTAAGTCTTTCTGTAACTTGTATAAGTGCCAGGCACATATTCACTAGTTTATGAATAGTTCAGATTAGGGAATTAAGCCAAAAAAATTGCCAGAATCCTTTTAAAAAGACGCTGGCATTTTTGACTCAAGAAATATGATTTAAACGTGTAAAAACGCTCACCTTAATTTTGCATTTTCTTTTCACGCGCTTTGTCCGTCAGTGCATCAAAAAATTTTACCATTTTTTCAGCTTCTTCATCGGTAAGGGTCTGCGCCAGTTGCATTTCGGCCATCATTTTTGAGGATTCTTTCAAATCAGCAACTTTACCATCATGAAAATAAGGTCCGGTTATACTCACATTACGCAAAGTTGGTACTTTAAACATCATCCGGTCCGACTCATTTTTTGTCACTTCAAAGCGTCCCTGATCTTCAGAAAGCGTATAAGGTTTAACCAGCCCCATTTTCTGAAACATATTTCCGCCGAGAAGCGGACCGTTGTGGCATGTCGTGCAAGCCTTCTTCATGAATAAATCGAGACCAGCAACTTCGTCCTTACTCATGGCATTTACATCACCTTTGAGAAAATCATCAAAACGGTCACGGGTTATCAAAGTGCGTTCGAATGCTGCAATCGCTTCTGCGACATTATCATAGGTAATTTGATCCTTGCCAAATGATTTTTCAAACAACTCGACATATTCTGCTGAGCTATTGATCCGCTTTACGACAGTCAGCGAATCTGGCATGTTCATTTCAGCCGGATTCAAAACCGGGCCTTTTGCCTGTTCTTTCAGGTCTTTTGCACGGCCATCCCAAAATTGAGCAATTTGAAAACCAGCATTTAAAACAGTTGGGGAATTGCGCGTTCCCGGGACACCATTTGTTCCAGGTGATGTCGGCAAATTATCCACGCCACCTTTGTTCTCATCAAGGCGGTGGCATGTGTTACAGGAAAGTTCCTTATTGTCAGATAGAATTGTATCAAAGTACAATTTTTTGCCTAATGCGACCAATACGTCCGTGTCGTTCTCGCTACCCGGCATTTTTTCAGGGATTACTTGAAACATCGATTGTGCTTGTTTTTGCACGCCCTGCTTGTATTTTGTATCCTCAGACGGCCCACAAGAAAAAACGAACAAGGCAATAAGAGCAAAACCAAAATACTTTCTCATTTTCTTCTCCTTTTTAAAGGTAAAAAATATTAATAAATTTCACAAAACTGCATGTATCATAAAAAAACATAATATAAAGGTTTTTCTTCCAGATTCAACAATTTGCTTTGAAAAGTGCTTATAAATATTGTAAAAATTTTCACACTTTATATGCTACCCTTATTCTAAACTGATGAAAATGTGCCTGGCACTTCGGCAAGTTTCAAAAACACATGGAAATTTCTCCATTTCGCTAAATCTATAAAAGTCAACTAAGTGCCAGGCACATTAGCTACCCTGTTTGGAATTCGGCCATGTGGTTGAAAAATTTCAAGTTTTGCAGAAAACATAAAATTATATTTTCTAATTATAACCGGCTCTT
>QQUM01000084.1 GCA_008501545.1 Calditrichota bacterium | reverse complement strand
AAATGGAAAACGACCCGCTTGTCCAACTCTACTTTTTTCCAGATGAAAAAACGAAGTACGACATAACCGGACACAGGGGTGCCGGCTGGGGATTTGGCGATACCATCGTCGAGGTGTACAACGACAGCACACAGCTCGATCCCTTCCATGAGTTGGTGCATGTTCTCGGCTACAAATCCGGCCATCCTCCCGCCATGCTCGATGAAGGCCTGGCAGTGCATTTATCGGAAGAATTAGGGAGCGATGCATTCGCTGGTTTTATTGGCTATCCGGGCCAAACTTTGGACGAGGTTTTTAAAGTATTGATTCGCTCAGATCGGTTAATTTCTATTCAACAATTGTTCAACTATAAGGAAATCGCAGAAGCGCCGGATGTAGTTTTAGCCTATGTTCAGTCGGCATCGTTTGTGAAATTCTTGCTGAAAACCGGTGGGCGTGAGCGTTTTCTGGACTTGTTTGCAGGTTCCGGGCCAAATGCAATCGAGGCAAATGAAGCGCTTTTTGAGCAGATCTATGAAATGAGTTTATTGGAAGCTGAGAAGAAGTGGATGCGCTGGCTTTCTTTTTAGAGCGATTTGCAATTCACTCATAAAAAAAGCCCCGATGAACGGGGCTTTCAAATTTACCAGATTTTAACTCTTTCTTCTTCCGGACGGAAAAGCCCGTCGCCTTCATTCACTTTGTACACTTTATAGAATTCCGGCATGTTGGCAACAATGCCGTTGGTGCGGTATTCGCTTGGAGAGTGCGGATCAGTGATCAAGCGATCGCGCAGGGCTTCATCGCGGTATTGCCGGCCCCAGACTTGTGCCCAGCCGAGGAAGAAGCGCTCATCGCCGGTTAAGCCATCGATGAACGGCGCTTTTTTGCCACCGAGCGAACGCTTGTAAGCATGATAAGCAACGGTCAAACCGCCAAGATCAGCGACGTTTTCGCCGAGTGTGAGTTTGCCGTTGACATGCATGGTGTCGATGGGGTTGTATCCGTTGTATTGCTCGACCATGACGTTGGCGCGTTTAACGAATTCTTCACCATCTTCTTTTGTCCACCAGTCTTCCAGATTGCCGTCTCCGTTGTACTGGCGGCCGCTGTCATCAAAGCCGTGGGTGATTTCGTGGCCGATAACCGCGCCGATACCGCCGTAGTTGACCGCATCATCGGCTTCCATGTTGAAGAACGGCGGCTGTAAAATCGCGGCTGGGAAAACAACTTCGTTCATACCCGAGTTGTAATAGGCATTAACCGTTTGTGGCGTCATATGCCATTCGCCGCGGTCGATCGGTTTACCTAATTTTGCCATCTCCCGCTTGTGTTCCAACAAAGCCGAACGGCTGACATTACCGAAAAGATCATCCTTTTTAATTTCCAGTTCGGAATAATCTTTCCACTCGTCCGGATAGCCGATTTTTGCATTGAATTTGGACAGTTTCTTCAGTGCTTTTGCTTTCGTTTCTTCCCCCATCCAGTCGAGATTTTCAATGCGCATTTTCATCGCGTATTTCAGGTTCTCAACCAGTTGTTTCATACGCTCTTTTGCAGCCGGTTTGAAATGTCGCTCGACGTACAGCTCACCAACCAATTCACCCATAGCGCCCTCAACTGTGCCAACAGCTCGCTTCCACCGCGGACGCTGCTCTTCAATACCACGCAGTTTTTTGCGGTACATATTGAAATTTTCAACAACAAAATCATTGCTCAACAGGCGAGCTGCTCTGGTTAACACACACCAGGAATAGTAGGTTTTCCAATCTTCCAGTGATACTTTGGCGAAAATGCCATCCAGTGCTTTGAGATAACTCGGCTGGTACACATTCAAACTATCTTCTGTACCAAAACCTGCTGCAGTGGCGTAGAGGTTCCAGTCCCAGTTTGGCATCATGCCGTTGAGCTCAGCCAAAGCCATTTTATTGTACGTTTTCACGGGATCACGATTTTCAACACGTGTCCAGTGTTTTTCTGCCAGCATTCTTTCGATTTCAAGAATTCGAAGGGCTTTTGCCTGTCCATCCTCTATACCAGCCAATTCAAACATCTTTTCGATGTGTGCAACCAAATCGGCGCGCAAATCAACAAAACGCTGGTCTTCTTTGAGATAATAATCGCGATCCGGCAGGCTCAAACCACTCTGATAAATGTTAACAAGATACTGAGTTGAATTTTTCTGGTCCTGATCGATGAACGGACTGAACAGATTACGAACGCTTAGCGTTTCGAGGTAGCCAACGTATTTCACCAGATCGGCTTTGCTTTTCAGACTTTGAATTTTATCAAATTCCGGTTGTACCGGGGAAACACCCAATTCTTCCAGCTTAACACTATCCATGTAACTGGCATACATATCGCCGACTTTTTGTGATGTACTGCCATCAGCTTTGTCGCTGTTGGCTGCTGCATCTTCGATAATCGCCTTTAAATTTTCCTGGGCTTCATCGTACAGTTTGGTGAACGAACCGTAATTGTCCTTATCTGCAGGAATTTCAAATTCGTTCAGCCAGGTCCCGTTCATGTAACGGTAATAATCATCCTGTGGGCGAACTTCGGTATCCATTTTCGCCAAATCGATACCGGATTGTTTCGGCTTCTGTTCACAGGCAAACAGAATAAGCATCGTAACAACAAAAAAAGGAATTACTTTCCGCATTTCCTACTCCATTAAAGTTTATTGGATTGATTGAATTTCCCTATGTTTTTCGTGGTGTCATGTTCTCGGAAACCTTGATTTTGCAAACTATTAATGAAAGCAATTTTTTCATCTCAGACAAGTAAGAAAAACAAAACCTTCTAATATGCTTACACTCAGCACGACAGTCTATGGAAATTCAACAACTTTAATTTAGGATGTTTGTAGTGGAGACTTTAGTCTCTTTAAACTACGCTTCCTGCCTGGAAAAAAGGCGAGAGCCTTCACTGCAAACTTATTCAACTCTGAACTTAACAATATTGAACGGATATTGTCTAATTATCATTTCCATAAATAGCACACGCATAATTCACGTTATCAATTTGGAAAAGTAAGAATTATTGCTTTTATTACCGCGTTATGAAAATTTCTGTTTACGTATTTGGGAAAGTCAAAACAAAATTCTGGCAGGCTGCCTGCAGTGAATTTACAGAACGCCTGCGGCATTATGTATCCTTTGAATTGAAAGAGTTGAGAGACAGCCGCTTTAACGAAAAAAACAGCAGCAACGCCATCGAAGATGAGTCGACGCGTTTACTGGCTACGATTCCTTCCACTGCTTTTTTTGTGGCGCTGGATGCGCGCGGCGATCAATTTACATCGGCGCAACTCGCCCGCTTTTTTGAAGAAAAACAAAACTTCGGCCCATCGGAAATAATATTTGCCATCGGTGGCGCTTTCGGTTTCTCAAAATCGGTCTTGCAGCGTGCTGATCTTGTGCTCTCATTGTCGCAGATGACATTTCCGCACGAACTGGCCCGTGTCATTTTGCTTGAACAAATTTATCGCGCCTACACGATATTGCGTGGTGAGAAATATCATAAGTAAAATCTAAAGGAACAAGATCGGGGCTGTGTCAAAACATGAATCTGTGTTATAAATATACAAATTTATGAATACGTGCAGAATCTATATTGTTAAAAATCTATCTCGAAGCATCCTGAGTAATCCCGCGTATTTTGCGGGATGTATCGAAGGGTGCGTGCTCAGGAATGCACCCGCACCTTTCGATACGCCCCGCTTAAAAGCAGCGGGACTACTCAAGATGCTTATTTATGAAATAAACTAAAATCCTGTTAAGTATACGGTTTTCTGTATTTTTATTCATTACTTTGATGTTTTGATACATCCCCGATCTTGTGATCTTGTTCATCTAATTCTGTTAGCCTCAACCAGCTATAGATTCCGGTTGGAAGCGGAATGACGCTCAAGAAATTGGGGAATTAAGCAAAAAGGAATTAAACCATGGCACACAATATTACCTTAAAAGATGTTCTGCTGGCAAAACAGCGAATCGCACCTTTCATCAAAGCGACGCCTACTCTCAATTTTAAAAGCCTGGATACATTGTTCGGCTGCGAATTGTGGATTAAATTTGAAAACCACTTACCGACAGGCGCATTCAAAATCCGTGGTGGTATAAATCTCTGCTCGCAGCTCAAAGCGCAAGGATTTCAAGGCGGATTAATCGCGGCATCGACGGGCAACCATGGGCAGTCCGTGGCACATGCCGGACAGCTGTTCGGCTTTCCAGTAAAAATTATCGTGCCTGAGAAGGCGAATATGGACAAAGTCAGGGCGATGGAGAACTTTGGCGCCGAGGTCATTTTCCATGGCAAGAACTATTCTTATTGTTGTGTGTTCGCTGAAAATTTTGCCAGCGATCACGATTGGCGTTATGTCTCCGGCGGTGACGAACCTGCCCTGGTGCCGGGCGTCGGAACATACGCTCTTGAACTGCTCGAGACGATGCCCAAACTCGACACGATTTTTGTACCTGTTGGCGGTGGTAGTGGTGCATCCGGGACATGTATCGTGGCGCACAGCGTCAATCCCGCAATTAAAGTGGTCGGTGTCCAGTCAACTCATGCAGATTCTATTTACCAGTCCATGAAAACCGGAAAATTTTGCAAAACCCAATCAGCTGATACATTTGCTGAAGGGCTGGCCACATTGCAACCTTTCGAGTACACATTAGATATTCTGCGCCGGGAATTGGACGACATTGTCTGTGTCGATGATAACGAACTTCGCCATGCTGTTCGCCTTTTGTTGCGTCACACACACAATATTGCCGAGGGTGCCGGTGCGGCAGCTTTAGCCGCAGCCTGGCAGGCACGAAGTAAACTCGCTGGCAAACGCGTCGGCATTATCTTGTCTGGCGGGAATTTAACGGAATTGCAATTAAAGGAAATTTTGGAAGCCAGTTTGGATGATGAACGATTTTGCGGCAAGGAATGAAGTTTTGACAGGCTGTAGGCTATAGGTGTTTAGGCTGTAGAAATCAGAAAACGCTTTTGTCTACGACCTTCAGCCTACAGCCTTCAGCCTACTGCCTGAATCACCTCCACATCAACGTTTCGCACCCAGTTCCGGTCGCTGCAATTCTTCGCGCCAATCGATTTCCGATGCGCGCAAGGCCCGGTTCACGTCGATGGCTATATTCAATTGCTGCAAATAATCCTCTTTAGCTATATTGTGGGCGCCAAAGCGTTCGAGTACATCCGTGACCATTTGAATATCGAAGAGAATGAATTCACAGCGTGTGAGCCAAATCCAGAGATGGGCAAGGGCAACTTTGCTGGCGTCACGCTGGCGGAAAAACATGGATTCGCCAAAAAATGCACCACCAATACTGACACCGTACAGTCCACCGGCCAGTTCGCCATCGTACCATGCTTCGACACTATGAGCGTATCCAAAATTGTGCAAATGGGAATAGGCATCGATCATGGTACGGGTAATCCAGTTCGGCTCAGGGCGATTTGCGCATGCGGACATCGTTTGCCGGAAATTTTTGTTCAGGGTGACCTGGAATTTGTTCTGACGTAAAATACGTTTTAAATCGTGGGGAATATGTAAATTGGTCAAGGGTAAAATTCCTCGCGGATTGGCTTCGTACCAATTGATATTGCCCCTGCCATCACCCATGGGGAAAATGCCCTGGCTGTAGCCGGCGATGAGATTGCGAATACTGAGATCAGGTTGCGTGTGCATAAAATAAAAATAGTCAAATCATATGAGCAAGTGCAAACAAAAAATAATTTCTGTTTCCCGGCGCACCGACGTGCCTGCCTTTTACAGCACATGGTTTGCAAAACGTCTGGATGAAGGATTTGCCGAGGTCGTCAATCCATTCAATGCGAACCAGGTGAATAAAATCTCTTTGCATCCACAGGATGTATCCGCTTTCGTTTTCTGGACACGGAATGCCCGGCCGTTTTTCTCAAATATTCATCGACTGGTCGACTCCGGATACCGGTTTTATTTCCATTGGACATTAAACAATTACCCGCATAGCCTTGAGCCGAAGAATCCATCAGCGGCGCGAGTGATTGCCGCATTCCATGAACTGGCTCATGGCATCACTTCAGAAAAAATAATATGGCGCTACGATCCCATCATCCTCAGTTCGGAAACTCCGCTGCAATGGCATGTTGAAAATTTTCACTTCCTGGCAGAGCATCTCTCCGGGGCGACACAACGATGCATTTTCAGTTTTGTCGATCTCTACAAAAAGACAAAATATGCTCTGAAAAAACTCAGTGAGCAGGGTATCGCTTTGTTTGATGCAAGTGAAGATGATCAGAGAAAACTGGTTGCAAAATTAGCAGAAATTAGCGCACAAAACGGCATTCAGCTCGCCGCCTGTTGCGAGGATGCATTGCTTCCCGTAGATCAAATAAAAAAAGCCCGCTGCATTGATGGACAATATTTGCAGCAAATCTATCCTGATTTACCCGACGTACCAGAACCAAAAGCCACTCGTTCCCAATGTGGTTGCAGCGCCAGTGTAGATATCGGCGCCTACGACAGCTGTCTTTTCGGTTGTGTTTATTGCTATGCAAACCGCGATTTTGCCGGACGCAGCCGGGCCAGATTTCAGGCACATAATCCGGAGGATCCGCGATTAATATAATCGATTGTGGCTCAATCCCGGGACTGACTTTGTCGAGAGCTATTATTGAAAACCGAATGCATCCGTGGCATTCCATCAAATCCGTTCAATCCGTGTTCCATAATAAACAAAATTCCCATCAACCATTTTTTCACCTTTCAGA
>QQUM01000169.1 GCA_008501545.1 Calditrichota bacterium | reverse complement strand
GGGATTTTGTTTATGTTGATGATTTCAGCATGGCGATTAAACTGGCGCTGGAAACAAGTATTAATGGAATATTCAACATCGGTACTGGAACTGGGATTACCATAAAACAGGTCGCTGAATTGATTGAGCAGAAAATGCATGTTTTTAACAAGCTGAATTTAGGGGCGTTACCATACCGTGAAAACGAATTATGGAATTATGCCTTGTATTACGATCGATTGCACCAGGCTGTAGGATGGTCGCCACTCATCGGGATTGCGATTGGGATTGAATTGATTTTACAGGAATTTCAGAGATAATAAAACCCTGTCAGGGTTGATACGACCTGAAAAGACAAAGGAAAACGAAAATGAAAAATAAATTGCTCATTTTAATGATAACTTTTTGTGCCCTGCCAGCGATCCTTTTAGCTTGGTCGGAGAATGATTACATCAGCAGCCTGATTAAAAAAGGTGAATTCAGTGAAGCGCTTACACTCATGGATAAATCGACGTTCGAGCCATCCATTGCTGACAAATATAAAGGTCAGATTTATTACGGTTTGTACAATCCCGATTCAGCTATTTATTATCTGGAAAAAACCTACCGTAACGGCATACAGGATGATGCGACAATTATCGCTTTTTCGCAGGCGTTGTTGTGGAAAAAAAATTTTAAAGATGCGTCCTCGCTACTGAAACAGGTGCAGGATAAATCGGATCTGGACTATTTAAAAGTTCGTGCAAACCAGCACGAATTGCTCGGTGAATTGAAGGATGCGCTGAAAATATATGAAAAGGTCATCCCGGCAGAAGAACTGCCCTATGGCACGATGGAACGCAAGGCGATTCTCCTGTCGTGGATGAAAAAATTCGATGCATCGATTGCTTTGTTTGATAAGATAATTGACACAGAAATTGTCAGCGAGCCGCTGCGAGTACGCTGCCTGGTGAAAAAGGCGGAAGTGATAGCGTGGAAAAAAGATTTTGATACGTCGATCGAAATTCTCGATGCTGTGGTGGAAGAACATCCGAAGAACACAGCGGCACGTTTTGTAAAAGCACAAATTTTTGAATGGCTCGGCAAATACAAAGACGCAAAAAATTTGTACAAGGATATCCTGCTGGTTGATAAAGAGAATGTTGAAGCGAAATGGAAACTGGAAAAACTATTGTGGGTAAATTAAGCAGAATGAAGCAGGCACGTGAACTCTACACGGAATCAATCTCCCGGCTGGAAAAATTTGTACTCATCGCCTTTTTAACACTGGGACTCGAATCGATTATTTATTTTACCCACTGGTGGTTTTGGGGTGACCATCGCAAGCAGACGATTTTCTTCATCATCCTGAGTTTTGCCATCTTTTGGGAGATCTTTCGCAATTTGATAAACTGGTATATCTATTCATTTGTGAAAACACCGGAGAAGCAAAAGCGCAAGCAGGATTTTACCGTAGATGTGCTGACGACAGCCATGCCGGGAGAGCCGTTTGAAATGTTTGAACAATCTCTGGCAGCAATCGCAGCAATGGAATATCCACACAATACCTTCCTGTTGGACGGCGGCAACGATCCACAACTGCAGGCATTGTGCAAGCGCTTGAATATTAATCATGTCAATTGCGAAGGTGTTAGCGGTGCCAAGGCTGGGAAAATAAATTATTGCCTCGATAATTTTTCCAAAGCGGAAATTGTGTTGGTTATCGATCCGGATCATATTCCCAAGAAAGATTTTTTTGAGTACACACTGCCCGCATTTAATGATGAAAAAGTTGGCTTCGTGCAGGTCGTCCAGGCATACTACAACACCGACGAAAGTTTTGTCGCCGATGCCGCGGCTGAGCAAACCTTTGGCTTTTACGGTCCAACATTGATGGGCTTGAACGGTCTCGGCATTCCCACGGCCATCGGCGCCAATTGCACGTTTCGACGCAAAGCGCTTGATTCTATCGGTGGCCACGCCATTCATCTCGCCGAGGATGCGCTCACCTCCATGCGCATTCATGCTGAAGGCTGGAAGAGCGTTTACGTGCCCTATCGCGGTTCCATCGGCCTGGCACCGGCGGATATCAGTTCATTTTTCAAACAGCAATTGAAATGGGCCACAGGCATGTTCTATCTGTTGTTTCGGGAATATCCTAAACTCTTTGGAAAATTTAACCTCGTATCTAAATTGCATTACTTCTTTGCCGGCACTTTTTATCTGAATGGACTTGCAGTGTTTTTCACACTCATTCTGCCAATCATCTTTCTGTTTTTCAAAATATTCGCTGTGGAAATGGCGCTTTCCGATTTTCTGATTCACTACCTGCCCTATTTAGGGATTTCTGTCGGCATTAACCAATTCATACAGCGGTGGTACTCCCATACGGATGAGCAACGCTTTCCGTGGAAATCGATGCTACTGGAAAAAGGGACGTGGTTTATTTATCTGATTGGCTTTGTTTATGGCCTCTCCGGCAAGAAAGTCGCCTATTTGCCGACACCCAAAACCGCACAGCAAGGTGTTTACCTGAATCTGGCGTATCCCCATATTATCATCCTGGCGTTATCGATCAGTGCAATTGTGTTTACACTGCTAACCTATCCTCGTATGGATACAGGCACCAATTTGATGATATTTTTCGCTGCCACAAACATCGTGCTGCTAACACCAACGATTTGGATCAGCACAAAAAATCTGTTTATAAAAAAAGAAGAATGAGCATGCACGCACTGAAAATAACCATAAAAGTAGCGCTTTACCTTGTGATTGTCGCCGCCATTTACATCCTTATTTTACGCTATATCGATCCGGGCGCCCGATGGCTGTTTAACAACTACATCACCAAAAATTTAGTTGTGGATGGCAGCAAGGCGATCGATCCCGAACGAAAATTATCCCTGGGTATATACCGCCCGGAGTTGCCTTATCATTACGATACCGTCGTAGCCGTCGAGGATAGTCTCGATACAAAGCTCAAAGTCATTTCATACTATCAGGCGTGGGGCGACGGTGATGAGCATCAGTTCAACCTGGACGTTGTAAGGAATATCGCCAAAGGCGATTACATTCCCATGATAACCTGGGAACCGTGGGTGGTGGCATTCGAAAAATACAAAAACAATATGGCCGACTCCAGTCTGGCATTGATTGCCGCCGGTGAATTTGATGACTACATTCACTCGTGGGCGCGGCAAATTGTACAGTATGGCAAACCGATGTTTTTGCGTCTCGGGCATGAGATGAGCAATCCATGGTACTCGTGGAGCAGCCATTATGGCAATACGCCGGAGATGTATATTGCCATGTGGCGGCATGTTTATGAGATTTTCCAGACGGAAGGTGCGAAGAACACACTTTTTGTCTGGTCGCCATACACCGCAGCCGATTCCACTTTTTATCCTGGCAATGACTATGTCGATTGGATCGGCTTTGATATTTTTAACTATGGCGCACTGTCGGAAGATGGAAGTTGGTTTGATTTTTCGATACTGACTTCATCTATGTACAATAATTATAAAAAATATGACAAACCGATGATGATTGCTGAGGTCGGCTGTTCTGAATTTGGTGGCAACAAAAACAATTGGTATCGTGATATGTTCCACTTGCTCACAACCGACGTCTTTCCACAAATTAAACTCGTGGTGATTTTTGACAATCCCATCGGTAAAACCGCAACAGGACTTGATGTGGACTGGAGCATGACCGCTGCTGATGCAGTCTACGGCGCCATAAAATCTCAAGTCAGCATGGACCAGCTGAACCGGTAGTGTTTAATAAATGCAGGTGCCAGGCACTTCCGAAGTGCCTGGCAGAGTTGACACAACCAACTGAACTAATAGGATATGTAACATGAAAAAATGCATCTCAGGACTACTCGCACTCTGGCTGACCGCCTCTGTCGGTTTCGCTTCCGAATCCCTTTTTTCTGTGACGACCGTGAATCCGTATCAATTCAAAAATGGCAAGATTGTTTCGTTCGATTATAACCAAAATTCACAGGCGGAACTGTTTCTTTATGATCTTTCATCTGCATCCAAAACGCTTGTGCCGCTTTATGGAACAACCAAACCCTATTTTTTGATCTCAGCCTTCAATGGCGATGAGATTGTTTATGTGAACTATAATTACACCAACAAATTTTATATCGATTATTATAATCTTGAAACAAAGGAATCAAAACGAATCGTCTTCGATGGGGCCTACAAAGAATTTATCTGGTGTGCTGATGATAAGATCGTGTGGATCGATTACCGCAATTTGGGGCCCACCTCCACCAACAGTGAAGTGTATAGCTACAATCTGGAAACCGGTGTGGAATCCCGAATTACCAATGACACTTATTACCAGGCCAATGCAGTGGCCGGTGGGAAGTATATTGCCTGGGTGGAATACCATAACAACAAATACGGCAATATCGTTTTATTCAATAGCGAAACCCGCCAAACAACTTTTGTGGATCCGGTAAATTTCCATCAGGATAAACCTATTTTGTATGGTGATTTTCTTGTGTGGGAGGATTACCGCAACACAGGCGCCGACGAAAATAACGTCGATATTTTTCTCTACGATATTGTAAACAAAGAAGTCAGAGAAATTAGCACGGAATCCGGCTACCAGGGAAACCCGTTTATCGACCAGAGTATTATCGTGTGGGATGATTACAAAAACGATAACACCGATTCGGACATTACATCCTTTGATTTGAAATCGAATGATTATGCCAGTGTGACAGCGAAAAGTGTGTTTGAGTCGATTTCACAAAAGCAGGGCAATGATTATGTGTGGATTGAAATTGCCAACAACGTGATCAATTACATGCATGATGTTCGCATTCCGGCCACAGTACAGGATGTGACGAGTACCGTTCCTGCCTCGATTTATTTGGCTGCGTATCCCAATCCGTTCAATCCTGCATTGAATATCCAATTTTCGAGTGATGAGCGACCGTTGGACTTGTCCATTTATAACATAACCGGTGCGAAAATTCATCAGTTTAATCTTTCCCATTTACTCCCGGGTCAACAAACGCTGCAATGGCAACCAAACAACCTGCCGAGCGGCAATTATTATATTAAACTGATTACAGCTTCGCAGCAAGAAGTCCGCAAAGTGATGTTGATCAAATAATCAATAACCAACACTCAACACTCAATATTCAATGTCTTGGTATTTAAGAATTGAAAATTGAGTGTTGGATTTGTGTTTTGAACACATTTGGCTATCATGAAAAAAAACATTCAATATCCCACTCCATTTTTGTAGATTCCGTTTTCTGGAATTTCTAATCGTCTCTCTACGTTTTTTTTGCCGCAATCCTGAAAGCTTTAAGAATATGGTACACAACTGCAGATCGAACTTGCAGCAGACCTGTTTATCAAAAAATCATTGGAAAATTATAACCTTGGGAATAAAATAATTTACCAGTAAAGTGAGTTTTACATGGCATTAGTTGTGTTAACCCAATCGGAAAGAAAACGGTTGGTAGAGATGTTTTTACATCTCAAGCGACTCGGTGAACAATTTCCTGTGGCCCGTCCGGAGGCGATGATTGCGCTTCGCTGTCTAAAGGCTATCCATTCAAATGTCATTGAAGATAAGCGACTTGACAGGGGATTTTTTCAAATCGTTGAACAGGAAAGTGCACTTAAATAAACAGGAAAATGAGAAGGTATAAAATGAACAATTCGCATCCGTCTCTAATCGGCAAATTTTTGAAAATGGAATCAAGTGGCGGCATCCTGCTGATGGTTGCTGCTGTGTTTGCGATGATTATAGCAAATTCTCCGCTCGCAAGTTTGTATCAGCTCTTTCTTGATACGCCGGTTCACATTCGTGTCGGTGCCCTCGAAATTGCAAAACCGCTGCTGCTTTGGATCAATGATGGTTTGATGGCTTTGTTTTTTCTCCTGGTTGGCCTTGAGTTAAAACGCGAAGTCCTGCAAGGTGAACTATCGGACAGGAGAAAAGTGATGCTCCCGGCTTTTGGCGCTGTCGGCGGGATGGTGGTTCCGGCTGCAATTTATATCTTCTTTAACTATAATGATCCGGTAGCGGTCAAAGGCTGGGCAATTCCTGCAGCCACGGATATTGCCTTCGCGCTTGGCATTCTTGCGATACTCGGCTCTCGCGTTCCGGTAAGCCTGAAAGTTTTTTTAACCTCGCTGGCCATCTTTGATGATATTGGTGCCATTCTTATTATCGCGCTTTTTTATACCACAAAAATTTCATTGATCTCTCTCCTGGTTGCCGGCATCTGTGTTGTTGTGCTCAATGTGCTCAACCGATACGGCCTTGAGGAACGCAGCCCTTATTTTGCTGTTGGCGTCATCATGTGGGTGGCGCTGTTGAAATCTGGCGTGCACGCAACGCTGGCTGGTGTGGTTCTCGCCATGTTTATTCCCATTCAATCCAAAACCGATGCCGAAAAATCTCCGCTCAAGGAATTGGAACATGACCTTCACACGTTGGTTGCTTTTGTCATCCTGCCGTTTTTTGCCTTTGCGAATGCCGGCATCAATCTGCAAGGCGTTGGCGCAGAACAATTGTTTCACGGCGTGCCGGTCGGTATAACGATGGGCTTGTTTCTGGGGAAACAGATCGGTATTATGGGACTTGCCTGGCTTGCCATTCAGCTCAAATTGGCAGAATTGCCTTCGAATACGAACTGGTTGTCCCTTTACGGCACCTCCGTGCTGTGCGGAGTCGGCTTTACGATGAGCCTGTTTATCGGTTCGCTGGCATTTGAAGAAAACGGTGTGAATTTGTTATTTGATGAGCGTATGGGTATCAT
>QQUM01000188.1 GCA_008501545.1 Calditrichota bacterium | reverse complement strand
GATTCTTTATATGGAATATGAATCGTATCCCCGGCTTTGAGTATCAACGGGTTCGGAGCGCCAACTTTGGAATAATTCTCGAGATCAATTTCATAGACGACGGTTCCCTCTGAGCCCACAGTAATAAGCCGGACGTGTTCCAGGTCGGGCTCGACAGATGGACCGTTGGAGTTTGAGCGTACGGTGAGAAGGGGACCACCAGCACGAACGATCGCTTCCAGTATATCCGTCCCTTCTTCAAGCTCATAAACACCGGGAGAAACAACTTGCCCGTAAATATACACGACACTGCGTTTGGAAAATAATCCAGATGAGGTAGACGCCCCCGCGCCGGCACCGGCAGTGCCATTGCTTCCGGCACCTGATCCTGTTGCTGTTCCGGGTACGTTAATATTATCTCCAGGCCGTAGCTCCGGCAAGCGTGAGAGATCAGATGTATTAAAATACGATTTCAGATCGACTGAAATGAGTTGACCGTTTGTGTTGCCACCACGTACGATTGTAACCTGATCCAATCTCGCTGATTCAAGTGGTCCGCCCGCTTGCAAAATCGCTTCCCAAACATTTGGAATGTACTCAAATGTATACGGGCCAGGCATTTGTACTGCGCCGGTAACAAATATTTTTTTGCTACCATACTCCACAACTTGAACCAATGCCTGGGTTATATTCCGATTGTAAATACTGACTTTCTCAACGATAGCAACACCCAACTGCGAAACCGTCAATCCTGCAGCGGTTATTCGTCCAGCGACAGGTATTTCTATCCTCCCATCCAGATCGATAAGCACTTCTGTATTTAAGTTCGGTTGTTGCCAAAATGAAACTGCGATTTTATCACCCGGTTCGAGTATGTATTCCTGGGCATTCACTTGCCCGAGGAAAAAAATCTGCAGCAATAATCCAAATACTAAATATCCAGCTAACTTCTGTTTAAACATGATCCGCTTCCCTGCAAAAAAATGAAGTCCGTCCAGGTTAGATACACCGTCCACAATTAATTTGTACCTCCTGTCAACTCTGTTACCGTATTGCTTCCTGCAAAATCACCGTTCGTATCATAAACATAAACCCGATAACTGTAGATAACATTTGGTGACAAATTGGGGTCCTCGTAAGTCGTTCTTAATCTTTCACCACTGATAATTGCAATCGGCTCTTCCGTGATGACGACCGTATTTCCACGAGAGCGAAAAATACGATAGTTTGCAAAATCAGGATCAAGGCTTTGGGACCACGAGAGTTGGAATCCGGTCGAATCGACAACAATTGGCTGTGCCAGATAAACAGGTTCCGGTAGTGTGTTGGGAATGGTAATTGAAACCTCATTGCTTATCGAAGCGACCTGTCCACGATCATCGTAGACAAAAACACTGTAGTAATACGTTGAATTCTCAAGGAAATGAGTATCATAAAACGTTGTGATGTCCAGCTGCGTAATGATGCCAACCAGTGTCGAATTCGTTGTTACATTCGGACTCGTACCGCGATAGATATGATAACTGTTGAAATTGTCTTCGGCACTCTGCGTCCAGTTAAGTTCAATTTGGCTGGTAGTTTCCGCATCATTGAAATACAATGGTGTATACATGATAACCGGATTGGCTATCTCGTCCGGACGCGTTGTTTGTGATTCCTCATTGCTCTCTCCAATCAGACCTGACCTGTCGCGTACAACGATTTTGTAGACATATGTTGTATTTGGCGAAAGATCCGTATCGGTAAATGAAGTTACTGTTGCGACCGAGATAATCGAAACAAGTGTAAACTCGTTGCTTCCCAGAAGTGATCGATACACTTCGTATGTTTGGAAATCGTGCTCATCCTCTGTCAGACTCCAGGAAAGTTTTAAGGATGTTCGGCCATCGCCTGCGATAACAGGCTTAAACAGTGTAACCGGAGCCGGCGCACGCAAGATCGTTACCCGGGATTCAGCAATTACGGGAATGGCCTCGTTTCCGGCACGATCAGTAAAATTACCTGTGATATTTGCCTGCAACACATCCGCATCTTTTGGAATGACATACCAGGCGTCATAATATCCGGTACCGAGGTCGTTTAACTGCACATCCCGTGGACCATCTTCTATTGAAATTGTCGCCAGTCTTCCAAACGGCTCACCGGTATACATGGAAAAATAAATGCTGTCAGCGGCGATTTTCGACTGTCCGTTGGTGTTTTCCTCTACAAGCAAAATTGAAGCTCTTGTATCAAGGAAAATACTATCACTCACTGCGGTATTGGTCGTTTGCCCTTCCTGATCCTGGAATTTCGCCCAGACGACTTTTGCCCCATCGCCGGGAGAGAGTGTCCATTGCAGGGTTGTTTGAAATTGCAAAAGAGATGAGTTCGCGAAATCTTCACTATTGCTTAATTCGACAATATTCGTTGTGGCAGGTGCGGTTAGGCCAAGCGTTACAGAACGACTGGAAGTGAAATCAGCGCCGTTTTCCAGGAGGATGGAATAAACGTTCGGTTTCGCCGTAATTGCTTCAGATGGCAAACCTGAGAATTCCCGCCCGTCAATAATCTTGACCGCTTTAATAGTATAAATATACTCCTGGCCGTTGATTAGCCCCTGATCAATAAATACTGTGTCGGCAACGCTCAACTCTACAGTTTGCGCTTCAGTGACATTTTGCCGCCTTACCTGAAAATGGTCTACATCACTTCTGTTGTTAACGGTCCAGTCTAATCTGACAAGGCCATCACCAAGAGCTGTATGTATATTAAAAGGTTTTCCAGGAAAAGTATCGTTACCTTGAACTATTTCGTCCGGGCCCGCGGGCTTTTTGATGCAGGCTGTAGCCAGTGTAAACAAAAGCAGCAATCCAGCCACAAAAACATATTGAATCCATTCAATTCGTTTTTTCATTTTCATGAACTCCGAAAATGTAAATAATTTACTTTACTAAAGTTACGACATATGACAATTAAAAATTGGCCCGTAAACCAAAAGCCAGAGTCGGTTTTTTCCCATCATCCATAACGCTAGCTGTGGCGCGAATATTTGGATAATGATACTTCGGATAGAAAAACAGTGTATCGATAAGATTATACAAATATACGCTAAGATTAAGAATAAGCGCGGTGTTCCGGTTATCATATTTTGTGCTCAAAATATCGTATTTTTCCTGAACATCCAGATAGATTGTTGCATCTTGAGAACTTCCTGACGATGCGAATATATCCAACGCTTTGTCGTAATCATCTTTTGCGTCCTGATAATCCACATGCGTATACACAAAATACCCGGCAGCACCCAGTTGCAGACCAGCCAAAAGCACACCCTTCCATTTCTGATCTGTATAAACCTGGCCCCAGCCAGGCAGAACCATCGATCTGGAAAAAGAACGTAACCGAGATTTTGGCGTCAGTCGGATTGCTAACTTCTTACGGACAGAGGGATTAAAAACGTAGGAAGAAGTAAAATTTTCATAGCCACGTTTTTTGGCTTCAAGTTCATAAAACCCCTTTAAGCTGTGGACAACAACATAAGGTGTTTGTCCACGCAAAGTATATTCCCCTTTCAATGTAACTACCGTTTCATTGGGATTGGAAATAATCTTTACATTCCCTTGTGAAGGGGTCTGAGCAAGAAGAGGCTGAGTGAGAGAAAACACTACTGCTGTGACAGTCAATAGAGCCCATCTAAATAATACCATTATGAAAAGACCTCCATACCTGGTGGTTCTACGAATCAAGGACTTCCTTGCCTCGAATTATTACCCAAAAAGTCTGAAACAAAAGGACGATATCCTCTTTCAAACCAGATTTTCTAACATACACTAGATCATAGTGTAATTTTTCTTTTACAGCATCAATTGTTGTGTCATATCCACAGACGATCTGCGCCGGTCCCGTCATTCCTGGTTTTACCTGCAATCGGTTAGGAAAATCAGGTACTTTTTCAATGATATCCGGCATCAATTCCGGACGCTCAGGCCGTGGCCCAACGAGTGACATTTCACCACATAGAACATTGAAAAACTGTGGAATTTCATCAATATGCGTGAAGCGAAGTATCCGCCCCATCGTGGTGATTCGTGGATCGTTTTCCTGGGCCCACGTGGCTCCGCTTTGCTTTTCGGCGTCTTGCCGCATCGTACGAAACTTGTAAACCCAAAATGGACGACCAAACAAATCGCTTTTCCTTCGCTCCCCTTGCCGCCTGTTATGCTTAACCTGCAGATTAATCCGGCGTCGATCACCGAACCGATGGTTCAGGCCAATCCTTTTTTGCTTGTAGATGATGGGCCCACGGCTATCAAACAGGATGAGAAACGGTATCATGATAAAAAATATCGACAGCATGATGAAACCAAGTATTGATCCTAATATGTCGAACAAGCGTTTGCCAGCTTTTTCCCACAAGTGCAAATTGGCAAAAGGTGCCATCACTTTGCGTAAAAGTGTATCCGGGAAAAATAACATAACGCCAAGACTACTGAACAAGAAAGCTGGTGAAATCAAATACTTACCTACAAAATTCAATCGTTGAATTGACTTTTCATCAACGATCTGTCTTTCTTTGCGGTTATTCAAATGAATGTGACCACTACCATTCGTAGAAAAATTTATTTGATAACGCCGAAGGGCCTCACCCCGAAGGACGGCAACACCATTGCTGGTCGCTTTCAAGTCAACAATCGATTCGAAACTTGATACTTCCGGCATTTTTCCCTCACAATTACGCGATTCATACATTAACTAATGTGTTTTTCCATCTTTCTGGAAATAAGTCCACTTTAATCTTACATGCATTTTTGCAAATTCGAAGAATTCAGCGGATTGTCTATGAAAAATGAAAAGTTACCTCATTTTGCTTTTTTATTAAATTACCATCAGAGTAGGATGATGCAGAATTAATTTGTCAATTTGGATAAAAAACTCAGGTTGGAATTCGAGGTAAAACCATGGGAAGAGTGCCAGCTGTTACAGGTGGGATTGAACAAAAAAACCGGTGACGTTCAATGCCACCGGTTTTATTGAGTCAGCACATGAAAAAGTAAATTTTAATTGTTCATACGCTTTCTGAGATAAGCAGGTGATTCCAGATCATCATCGTTATAGAGGCTCTTCTCTATATCTGAACCTACCGGTCCATGACCGTTCTGCTCTCTGCGTCTATAAGTTGGAAGCTCCAGCTCTTTCAAATCATTTGCAATGATTCGCATGCGGCGGGTTCCATTCTGTTCTGCTGCCGCTTCCTTGCCATTATTAAATCCGGTAGCAATGACTGTTACACGGAGTTCTTCATCCATTTGTGGATCAATAACAGCACCAAAAATCAGGTTGGCTTCTTCACCTGCTGCCTCTGAAATAACCGAGGTCGCATCGTTTACTTCGTGCAAGGACATCGATTCGCCACCCGTTATGTTGACGAGTACGCCCTGCGCACCGGTAATCGAAATATCATCCAGCAATGGACTGCGAATGGCGCTCTCAGCCGCTTCTACAGCACGTAATTCACCTGAGGCAACAGCGCTTCCCATGAGTGCATCGCCCATTTCACGCATGACCGTTCGAACATCCGCAAAATCGAGGTTAATCAAACCAGCAACGCTGATCAAATCGGAAATACCCTTTGTTGCATGCAGAAGCACTTCGTCAGCAGTTTGAAAAGCTGCCTTCAACGGTGTCCCTTTGGGTACGACGGAAAGCAGGCGCTGATTTGGAATGACGATCAGGGTATCGACGCGCTCTTTAAATGCGGCAAGTCCTTCATCAGCTCGTTTAATGCGCTTTGGCCCTTCAAATACGAATGGTTTAGTCACAATGCCGACTGTCAAGGCACCGCTTTCATTGGCAATTTCCGCAACGATCGGCGCAGCGCCGGTCCCGGTACCGCCACCCATTCCCGCAGTAATAAAAACGAGATCACTGCCTTCAAGGGCGTCGACAACCGCCTCGCGGTCTTCTTCAATTGCTTCGCGGCCAACATCGGGAATTGCACCGGCGCCGAGACCACGGGTCAAATTTTTCCCGATTTGTAGACGGGAATTGGATTTTGCATTTTCCAACGCCTGTAAATCCGTATTGATGCATACAAACTCAACACCTGCAAGATTGGCTTCAATCATGCGGTTTACAGCATTGCAACCACCACCACCAACACCCACAACCTTCATGCGTGCGGCAGGTGTGGCACTCTCATCAAAGTTAAATCGTAAATTCATGGCTGACTTCTCCTATTATTATGAATAATTTATTCACTAATGCGTTCCACCACCGAACCAGCGCTTCATACGTTCAATGATTTTTTCGAAAACATGGGCTTCACTTTCCAAAGGTCCATCAAGTGTTGTATTGTATTGATGACCATACAGCAACAGGCCAACACCTGTTGCATGAATGGGCGTATGAATTTCTTCACTTACACTCTGTATTCCACGGGGAATGCCAAGTTTAACCGGCATTTCAAATATCTCCTCTGCCAGCTCAACCGTGCCGGGAATCATTGAACCACCACCTGTTAAAACAGCGCCCGTGGTCATCATTTTGATGTATTCAGACTTGTTCAATTCCCGCGCTGCTAAAGTAAGAATCTCTTCGATACGTGGTTGAATAATATCAACAAGCATACTTTTCGGGACGCGATGCGCCGCTCTGCCACCCACACCCGGCACGTCACTAACTGTATCCTTATCTTTATCACGCAGAATGGCACTACCATGGGCAACTTTAATCTTTTCCGCATTTTCAACCGGTGTTCGCAGGCCGTGGGCGAGATCATTGGTGACATTCCGGCCGCCGAGAC
>QQUM01000373.1 GCA_008501545.1 Calditrichota bacterium | reverse complement strand
ACCCGGTACCGGCAAAACCATGACTGCCTGTTTATTGGGCAAAGCAACAAACCGGTATGTCTATAAAATCGATCTCAGTATGGTCGTTTCAAAATACATTGGTGAAACCGAAAAAAATCTGGCCAATGTTTTCGAGCAGGCGCAGCACAAAGGCTTGATACTTTTTTTCGATGAGGCAGATGCTCTATTTGGTAAACGCAGTGAAAGCAAAAATGCCCATGACCGTTACGCCAACCAGGAAATTTCCTTTCTTTTACAGCGTATCGAAACGTTTGATGGCATCGCAATTCTGGCATCAAATTTACGGGAAAATCTTGATTCAGCGTTCAGCCGGCGCTTTGAATCCATCATCTATTTTCCCATACCACGAGCAGAAGAAAGAGTGCAACTGTGGCAAAAAGGATTCTCCGGTAAAGCCAAATTTGCCGACGACCTCGATCTTAAAAAAATTGCCACTGACCACACCCTTTCCGGTGGTGCGATTATGAATGTGATACGCTATGCATCCCTGCAGGCTTTAGCACAAAAGGATTCCATTGTAACAACGAAAGATGTGTTGCAGGGTATACGCAAAGAACTGGTCAGAAATGGGGAAAATGTCTAGACTGACCTATTCATTAACTAGTTAAGATGTGCCTGGCACTTCGTTAATTGGCACATCTGCTACGATCCATGAATATCAATATTGATGTTTTTCCCTTTTACACACAATGTTTGGAATTTTGGAACTAAAATAATGATAAAATCCCAACCTGTTCAAAGAAAAACTGCGAATGGTAATGCAAGTCGGGCAAACAACACTGACCGCCCCAACGGTAAATCACTTGCACCACCTGAAATTGGTTTAAACATTTTCCCAAAAACAACTGCAGAAACCCCGGGTAAAAGAGAAAAACAGGCTAAAAAACCACCATCCCAAAAAAAAGGAACAAAAGACAACGAAACAGGCTCACCTGATCAAGAAACACAAAAGAAAGCACCGACGGATCCAGCCGAAGATGCAGGTTTTGTGCATGTCATTAAGCAGGTAGGCAGAAAAGCAAAAATTGACAAGGTCCCGCCCAAAAAACCGGAAGTAAAGCAGGATGAAGTAGAGCAAGCTGCTACATTACCAGCAGATCAATTAAAGGAAGAACAGGATTCCAAACAGCATTTGCAGGAAATGGAATCGGTGAAAACCGAATATACAGTAGACGATTTTATGGCGAAATTTCGTGAATCGACACAGAAAGTAGCCAAATCACTACCGGATACGAAAAATCAAAATAACAGTGTCCAGGCACTCACCGCATTTGGCATTCAAAAGACCACTGCAACACTTGGACTTGCAGAGCACACACTCTCTTTTCGAAAACCATTACAGGAAAAACTTGAGAAAAATACTTCAAGAATTCAAGAAGATATAAATCGCCCATCGACTGAATTAAAAGTTGATCCCGCCGGCAACAGACAAATTATCAGAAACACCTCCCCTGCCGTACCAAAGCCCAAAACAGATAGCGAAATTTCACTTGATGACAAAAGTAAATCTTTGGATGATGCGCTTAAAGGTCACAACATTAATGGACAATCGGTCAATATTGAAGACAGGATGCTCACATTCGAATACTCAGGAGAAAAAGAATTTGATGAAGCGGGTAAAGCAAAAAGAAAAGCACAGGATGAAATTCAAAAGGTCAATCCACGGTACCGCGAGCAAGAACAGCAGGAAATTAATAATTCAAAAGCCCAAATAAATGCCATCGTCAGCACAGGTCTGGGCCGTTTTAACAAATCTCGCGGTAACAGCCTTGAATCAGTTTTTGGCAAACAAAAAACCCACAAAGACTCCATCGAAAAAGAGAAAAGTAAAAGTCATATCGAGCTGCAAAAGGTCTATTTAAGTGCAAAAGAAGATGTGGAAGCTGAATTAGATAAGTTAAACAATATAGAAGAAAAGTTTGATACAGTATTAAGCGATGCTGAAAAATATTTTCGAGACTGGGTGCACCAGGACCTTGAATATATTTACACGCCAGGCATATTTGACTACAGTGACTGGATCGATAAAAGAAGCGACGCTGTGCAAGCCGAATACAATGCGCTATTGGCCAAAAAATATAATAAAATAGATACTGAAGTTGAGCAAATCTCCAAAGAGTCTGAAGCCCTGGGCTGGATCGCAAAAGGTTTTGGCGGAGTGTCTAAAATGGGTGGAGATATGTTCTTGTACCAGAAAGCAGTCAAAACAATTCAGGATCGAGATTCTCTTGCGCTTTTTAAAAAAGCAAAAGCAAAATTCGTGAGCGATGTATATGAGGGCGCCAGATTAATTGCAAAAGAAGTCGTCGGTGTTTTAAATAAGGCTAAAACAATAATCAAAGAGAAACTGAAGGAACTCGATAAAGTTTACAGCTCGCTCAGCGAAAAAGAGCAAGAGGAACTTGGAGCTGCTTTTGAAGGAATTAAGACACAATTTGGTCTTCTGGGAGATTCTGTTGAAGATCGCAAACGTGAGATCATCTCAGACATGTCACGCAGCTATAAAAAAGGTGTTGGAAAGTTAAAATCGACATTTGATACGATCAAAAAAGATGTGCTCACCAGTTGGTTTGAGAAAGCATGGAATAAAGTAAAAGCTGTTGTGGAAGCAATTATCAACTTCGCCAAAAGAATTATTGAATTGCTGGGAAGATTAGTCCACCTGGTGGATGATATCATTTCAAGTCCACGCTACTTTTTTAATAATCTGGTTGATGGGATTGGAATGGGATTTAAAACGTTTGTTGCCAATATTGAAGAAAATTTGGGCACGGCATTTTTTGACTGGTTACGCGGAAAAAGCGGCATGCTTGTTCAATTACCAAAGGATTGGAATCCTAAATCGATTTTCTTTCTCTTTACACAATTACTGGGGCTCACAACAGAAACAATTTGGAAAAGAATGGACGTCATCTATAACAAAAAAATTGCAAACGTATTTCGAAAAGGTGAAGAGTTTTTTGATGAAGCACTTGAGATTTTCAACGTCGTACAAAAAGACGGGATTGCAGGATTGTGGAACTACATCAAAGATTCGTTGGGAAATATACTGAACGAAACACTGAAAATGATTAAGGAAAATGTACTTTATGCTGCTATTAAAAAGATAATTTTTGAGATCGCCAAGCTGCTCGTTCCCGGTGGCGGTTTTTTAGCAATCGCCGAAAAAGTGATACGCTTTCTCCAATTTATCGTTGAAGCACGTGACAAAATACTTGATCTGATCGAATCATTCGTTGATTCTGTAGAAATGGCCGTGAACGGCAACATCCCGGGGATTGTGAAGCACCTTAATGCTGCACTGAGAAAATTTATCACCATTGCCCTCGACTTTTTAGTTGGATTTTTTGGTTTGAGAAGTCTAAAAGAAAAGGTTGAGCGCATGATTAAAAGAATGCGCAAACCTATTATTCGGGGAATTGACTGGATATTAAAGAAGTTAAAACCGATCGTTTACAAAGTCTTTCGTGGCATTTCCAAAGGCAAGAAAAAACTGATTGAAGTGAAAGAAAAGATCGTTTCATGGTGGAATGCAAGGAAGAAATTCAAAGACGAAAAAGGGGAAAGCCATACACTACGATTTAAAGGAGAAGGTGCAAAGGCTTATCTGATCATCAACCCGAATCCGGTATTATTGCAGGATAAGATAAAAAATCTGGAAGAGAATTATAAGGAATCCAAGGCGGTTCTACAGATAAAAATTATCAAAACCAACGCGTCTGCAATCGACAGTTTAAAAACAAAAACGGATAAGAAATCCGGGAAAACCACAAAAACAAGTTCGATGAGCCAGGAAACCGGCAAAAAAATTCAGCAGCATTTTAACAAGATTGCTGCAGCGTTGGAAAATGATGCTTTCCGCGGCAAAGAAAGCGTTCCACCGACCCTGGTAAATTTTCCGGAGACAAAATCCGTGTTGGGCGATTATTTTGGAATGAAAATGGTTGCGAAACCGCTCAGCATCAACGCCGGAGGAAATAGTGGCAGTGAACCACAAACCAGCGGTGAATCCAACTTGTGGCAAAAAGTCAGAGAACGCAAAAACGCCTACGTGCAGGGTCATCTTCTTAACCATAATCTGCATGGCAGTGGTGCGAAAAAGGAAAACCTTGTTCCGATTACGCGAACACTGAATAATCCGGAGATGCTGCGATATGAATCAAAAGTGAAAACTGCAGTCCTGGAGGAGAACAAAGTAGTCTCCTATTCAGTCGATGCTCATTTCGGTGAACACCCGAGTTCTCGTACATTTAAAAATTTGCCGGAAGAGCAGTATCTCCCCAGTGCAATAACCATGAACGCAAAATTTATGGATGTACGTGATAAAAAGGCAGACAGGCGCAAACCCGATAACTGGATTGAAAAGAAATCGCTCGTGAGTATAACACTTCCGCACAAATTGCCTGAAGATACACCACTGGATAGTCCTAAAAAGCATCTCTTCCAGCTTGGCATTAACGGCAAAGACGATAACACAAAAGAAGGACTGAAAAAAATCACCTATATCGGTGATATCCTTGCTGAGAGAATTATGAATGGCGGGCCATATCTAAAATTTTCCGATCTAACAAAAGTGCATGGTGTTGGCGAAGGTATCATTGAACAGCTAAAGAACGAAAAAAATCCTGATGGTGATACGCTTGTTAAAATTTCCAACAACACGCTATGGAAGTAAAATTGTAGGTAACCAAACTGGAAAAGATACTGTTGTCGTCACCATCAATCGGTTTAATCCGGAAACAAGGATACGCTTCGCCTTGCCCCACACTGTTTCGGTCAAGCTGGAGATTTACAACATGATGGGCCAACGGGTACGTACCCTTGTTTCACACACACATGCCCCTGGAACCTACGAGGCAACATGGGACGCCCGTGATGACACCGGCCAGCTTGTGTCAACCGGCGTCTATTTCTACTTCCTGCGTGCAGGCGAATTTACCGCCCGGCGCAAGCTCATGTTGATGAAATAGTATACAATTTGAAATCCAAAATGAGAGAGTGCGTGCTGCACTCTCTTTTAATGGATTATTCAATTTTTGTCACCTTTGCGCCATGAACAAAATGTCCGGGATCGATGTTATTTTTTACAGCCAACGCGTTTACGATAAGCTGGATTGGCACAATCGCGGGTATAGAAAAAAGAAATTCATCGATTCCGGGTAATTTAATCGTATGCACGTTCGGATCATTATATCGTTCGATTGAGTCTGTTATCTGCAGCACTTTCCCACCGAATTTTATAATATCTCCGGTTATCGCCTGGCTTTGCGGGTGGGTCTTTCCAACAGGCGCAAAAACGACACAAATAAATCCGTCCCGTACCATTTCAATCGGTCCATGCCGAAATTCCCCGCCCAGCAAACTCTCCGAAGCCATACGATTAACTTCCTTCACCATGAGTGCACTTTGCTGCGCTGCCGGGAATGCAGGACCGCGACCAATGAATTCAATGAATTTAAATGTATCCAGAAACGTCATTGTTGCATCAATCCATTGTGATGATGAACTGAGAAATATTTCAAAATCATTTATCATTTTCCGTAGTTGATCCACTTTTGTTTGATGAAAGGCATCGACCAAATGCCAGCCAAGAATAAGAGCCACAAGAATGGTTGCAACAAACGTCTTGGTGGACGTCATTTCTTCCTTCCCGGCTTTGCATGGCAATACGAGATCGGATCCACTTCCAAGAGTACTTGAAATTTCATTTGTTATAGCAATGGTTTTGCATCCATCCGGTATGGCATCAAGGAGCTGGACAATTTCATAGCTCTCACCCGATTGCGAAATTAAAACGAGCAGAGTGTTCTTTTTCAGAAGTGATGTTTGGTAGTGGAGTAATTCACTGGCGTTATAAACTGGTGCGTTAATTCCAAACTTACTCAGAAAACAGGATACAGCATACGGTGCAAAATACGAGCTGCCCATTCCTGTCAAAATGATGTTCGTATCCTGATTCGATTGAAAAAGATCAAGAGCCCTTCGCAATTTGTCTTCGCCTTCCCCGCTTGTATAAAAATCTAGTGTATTGCGCAAAGTTATGGGTTGCTCCAGTATTTCTTGAAGAAACTTCGTCATCGTTGACTCCTTCACATTTAATTTGGCCATTATCAAAAGCTGTTGTAATGGGTCATCATAAAAACGGGCTTCAACCTAAATCTAATGAATTTTTTCCATTCCGGACAAGTAACAGATCGAAACAGTAACACAGCCGGCATACGGATAATGGAACACCTCTTGCATTGGCTTTTCTTATATGTTAACTTATCGCTTAAGAAAACTCAGAATAAACGCGTTTTGATGCATGATTTCGACGTTGTGTTATCCGGTATTGTCTTTGTAAAGAGAATTGGATAAATGTTCACAATAGTTCTTTTTTTTAACTAAACAAACGCCAGTAATGAAAAAACAACTTTTTATAATCCTTTTCGTTGTCTTCGCGTCGCTTTCGGTACTTAACGCACAAACCTGGCAGTTCGACCACTCCCCCACCCGCCAAAACCTTGCCCGTCTGGATATGTTGTCAGACAACACCGGTTGGGCAGTTTCTTATGATGGCCTGCTGCTTCACTTTGATAAAAATCAATGGAAAATACAGACTGCAATAAACCAAAACCAGCTTAAGCTTTCAGGGGAATTCGCCAGTGTGTCGACCGTAAACCCGAAAAAAGTTGGTGATATATATACCGTCAGGACTGTTTCACAGAAAAGTATCTGGCTTGCCATCAATAACGCCGAC
>QQUM01000204.1 GCA_008501545.1 Calditrichota bacterium | reverse complement strand
TGGGCTGAAATAATTTTTGATTTATAATAAGATGCGGTCAGTCAAGCAGATTGACTTTTAAAAAAAATATGCATATTATTTCCGTCTGCTCAAATTGGCAATTATTTCGATAATTTCTACCCCGACTTAATAAGGAATCTGAGCTTTTATGCAAAAAGCGAAAAGATTGTTTTATCATGTAGAACAATTTAGCCGGATGGTTCTGGCTACGATTATAAATTTTCCTGCATTTATTCGTTATCGCCGATTGACGCTCGACCAGATGAATCACCTCGGCTATGCTTCTATATTTCTCGTCATGTCCGCTTCGATTATGATTGGGATGGTGCTGGCGCTCGAATGGGGCAAGAAGTTGGAGCTGTTTGGCGCGAAGTTGCTCATGGGGCGTATCATCTCCATCGCTGTTATTCGGGAAACCGGACCGCTTATCACGGGACTCATGCTTTCCGGGCGTATCGGCGCGAGTATCGCTGCCGAATTGGGTAGCATGAAGCAAAGCGAGCAGCTCGACGCCATGCGTGCAATGGGAGCGGATCCTATACCACGATTGATCGTGCCGCGAATTGCCGCGACCATGATCACTTTTGTTCCACTTGTCGCCATCGCCGATGCCATTGCAATCATCGGTGGCTGGATCGCAGCTGTAGTCTGGCTACAAACCGACAGCACACATTTTTGGATTTCCGCCCTTGATGGACTCTTTTTTAAAGATTTAACCATTGGATTAATAAAACCATTCTTTATGGGATTTACTATTGCTTCAATCAGTTGCTATTACGGTATTTCGACCTATGGCGGTGCAGAAGGCGTAGGCCGGTCGGCCACCAGGGCTGTTATGGCATGCTCACTTGCAATTTTATTTATGGATTTTCTGATTTCGAAATTTATTTTGGCATTTTTCTACTCCTGATTATATGGAAAATAATAAACAAAACGGCGTTATTCATGTCGAAAATCTGAGTTTTACTTACGGCAATGAGATGGTCCTTGAAAACCTGACGCTGACAGTAGAAAAAGGTGAGACGCTCGTCATATTAGGTGGGAGTGGTGCCGGGAAAAGTACGCTATTGCGGCTGATTATCGCGCTTATCCGTCAGACACGCGGCAAGATTACAGTCTTTGATAATGACATCGCCTATCTTTCCGAACGTCAGTTGCGCCCATTGCGCAGCCGGATGGGATTCGTTTTTCAGGGTGGTGCACTGTTTGATTCGATTACCGTTGCTGAGAATGTTGGCTATGCTCTGCGGATTAATAATCCGAAAATTAGCGAACCCGAGTTTCGCAAGGCTGTTATGGAAATTTTGGAATATGTCGAGATGGATGAATTCTACTCGGCTTATCCAGCGGACCTCTCCGGTGGGCAGCGAAAAAGAATTGCAATTGCCCGCGCAACGATAACACATCCGGAGATCATCCTTTACGACGAGCCGACTTCCGGACTCGATCCCATCGTATCGAAAAGAATTAATCAACTGATCAACCGGTTGCGACTTGAGCAAAATATTACATCCATAGTTGTAACCCACATTCTACAGGATGCCTTTGAAGTGGCAACTCGACTCGTCATGTTAAAAAATGGCCGGTTGGTTTTCGAAGGTCAATCCGATGATTTATTGCTATCAAAAGACCCTTATGTACAGCAATTTGTGAGGTAAGGAAGAAAAATGAGTGACAAAAACAATCTGAGATGGAAGGATGTTCGCGTCGGAATTTTTATTTTCGCTGGCATGGCGTTCATGCTTTTCATCATTTTAGTCGTAGGAACAAATACGCGACAATTCACTTCAAAATATACATTACACACATTTGTACCCAATGTGATCAGCTTGAATCCGGGCGCCTACATCACAATCGCTGGAATCAAAGCCGGCACCATTGGCGATTTTGAATACACGACCCGTGATGGACAATTTGGTGTCCATATTTCGCTGTTCGTCGAACACAAGTTTAAAAAATGGGTGACAACAAGCAGTCGCGCAACCATAAAAACGCTCGGTATACTTGGTGATAAATATGTTGAAATCAGCCTTGGCCGTGAAAATGAACCACCACTGGAAGATAATGGCTATATTCCTGCAAATCCGCCGTTTGATTTCGAAGCCCTGTTGCCTGAAGCGGAAAAAGCAGCCCATACAATACCGCGTGTCCTTTCTTCCCTTGAAAGTCTCTTGAACAAGTTGCAAACAGGTCCCGGTACTTTCGCTGCTGTACTGAATGATTCCGCGACATCACAAAATTTTTCTTCCAGCGTTGCGAATCTATCGCGATTGACGCAATCATTGAATAATACTGATGGCAGCTTTGGCCAATTTGTACATAAACCTGATTTGTATAATAACCTGGAAAGCCTCACAAAAAATCTTGATCAGATTTTACAGACTATCAACAACGGCGAGGGAACCCTCGGTAAATTGGTGTCCGATTCAACTGTTCACACGAACCTGGCGCATGCGACAGCCAACGCGGATTCCATTCTTGGCAAAATCAATGAAGGACAGGGTACCGCAGGAAAACTCATCAATGATGAGACTGCGTATGAGAACCTTGAGAGTATTTTAAATGAGTTGAACCTGATCCTGCAGGATATGAAGAAATACCCGCAAAAATATTTCCAAGTTAAAGTATTCTGATACAAAAAATGTTTCGGTTGATAATAAGCCCCGTTTCGGGGCTTTTTTTATGGTCACTTTTGTTTGATAAAAGCTACAATATTTCAGGATCGCCCCTTAAAATGAATAAAAAATTCGCGAATACGCTATGTGCGTGCATTATCGTGCTTATCAGTGCGAACTTTCGACTCAACGCCCAAAACATTGATTCGAAATCATTACTTAAGCATATAAAAATTCTTTCCGCTGATTCGATGCAGGGTCGGCTGACTGGAACTGAAGGTGCAAAAAAAGCAAGAGAATACATCAAACAGCAATATCGCGATGTGAAACTCATACCCTATTATCCAAACTATGAACAACATTTCAAACTCAAAATGTCTGTTAACGGGGATAAAGCAACGGTAGACGGTTGCAATCTCATTGGAAAAATTGATGGTGATGACAGGAGTAAGGCAATCGTCATTTCTGCACACTATGATCATGTGGGTATCAAATCCGGTAAAATTTACAACGGCGCTGACGACAATGCCTCCAGCGTCGCGGTGTTGATCGAAATAGCACGCTATTTTAAATCCAATAAACCACGACACACATTGTTATTTTGTTCCTTCGATGCTGAAGAACAAAGATTAGCCGGTTCAAAAGCATTCGTAAAGGACATCGGGGGAAAAAATGAAAAAATCGTCTTCACTTGCAACATGGACATGATCAGCATAAGTTCAACAAAAACATTGTATGCAGCGGGATCATACCACTACTCCTTTTTAAAGAAATTGCTCGATGCGCCAATAAAATCAGCGAAAGCAATTCATGTACGCTGGGGGCACGACAGGCCGGAATTAAAACACAACGACTGGACTTTATTATCTGATCACGCGCCGTTCCACCGTGCCCACATTCCATTTATTTATTTTGGTGTTGAAGACCATGAACACTACCATCAGCCCACGGATCGCTTTGAAAATATTCACCAGGAATTTTTTATTGAGGTAAGTCAGTTTATTTTATCTGCAATAATCCATATCGATAAAAATCTAGAAATGGCGCGTTGATTCATTGGAAATTCCAATGCAAATTTTCTCATTGCATTCGAGTCACCTTCTTAGCTACATTGCACGATAACATTTCAAAATTTTCAGAAAGGTGTGAAGCATGTTTCCTGTTTCCATGGAAGATATTCATCATGCAGCTGAAAGAATTCGGCCATATGCAAATCATACACCGGTTTTTACTTCGCAGACACTGAACAAATTGGCGGGTGCTTCTGTTTTTTTAAAGTGTGAAAACTTTCAGAAAGTCGGTGCTTTTAAATTTCGCGGCGCCTGCAATACGGTTTTTTCACTGTCACCAAAAGAGGCTTCAAAGGGTGTTGCAACGCACTCTTCCGGTAACCATGCCGCGGCTTTGTCACTTGCCGCAAGCATTCGAGAAATTCCTGCCCACATCGTAATGCCCGAAAATGCGCCGAAAGTGAAAAAACAGGCCGTACAAAATTACGGTGGACAAATAACATTTTGTGAAAATACGCTCACCGCACGGGAAGAAACGCTCAGCAACTTGGTCGAGCAATGCGGTGCGACAGTCGTTCATCCTTATAATGATTATCGTATTATTGCAGGCCAGGGAACTGCAGCAGCGGAACTCCTGCAAGACGTGCCCATGCCGGACTATATTTTGGCGCCGGTTGGTGGCGGCGGTTTATTAAGCGGTACCGCGTTATCAGCACACTATTTGTCACCGAAAACCAAAGTTGTCGGTGTCGAACCGGCCGGAGCAGCAGATGCACACAAATCATTTAAAACAGGCACGTTGCACCCATCGGTTTCACCAAAAACCATAGCAGATGGGCTTCTGACTTCTCTCGGCGACAAAACTTTTACCTGTATTCGTGAATTTGTTTCTGATATTGTCACCGTAGACGAAGAAGAGATTCTCGGCGCCATGCATTTTGTCTGGGAACGCATGAAAATTATCATCGAGCCCTCATCTGCAGTGCCGGTTGCCGCAGTGCTCTATCACAAAATTCCATGTAACGACAAACGCGTTGGCATTATTGTTTCCGGTGGCAACGTCGACCTGAAATCACTACCCTGGTTATGAAAAGCTTTTTAAAATGAAATTTGATCAATACGACATCACCCCGGAAATTAAAAATAATTTGCAGCGACTGCATTTCAAACGCCCGACTGACATTCAATACAAATCGATTCCTTCCATTTTAAATGGAGAAGATGTGCTCGCGGTTGCACAAACTGGCACTGGTAAAACAGCCGCTTTTGCAATTCCGGTGATCGATTTGATCCACCGTTATAAAAGCAGCCGTCGCTCTTTGGGCATTAAATGCATTGTCATGGTGCCAACTCGCGAGCTGGCTATGCAAATTGGCACTGTGTTCAATACACTGGCCAAACATACCCGCGTGAAGGCATTTGCGCTCTACGGCGGCGTTGAGCAGGATGCACAAATTCAAAAATTGCAGGACGGACTCGACATTCTTATCGCCACACCGGGACGCATGTTCGACCTTATCCATCAACAATTTATAAATTTAAATAATATTGAAATTCTCGTGCTGGATGAGGCCGATCGCATGCTCGATCTGGGCTTTATAGAGGATATAAAGTTCATCAAAAGACTATTAAAAAAGAAGCACCAAACGCTGTTTTTTTCAGCGACCATCAATCCAGAAATAAAAAAATTGGCCTATTCGCAGGTAAAGGGAAACGCAGTTCGCATACAAATTTCACCCAAAGATCCGGTTTCGAAGAATGTCTCCCACTTTGTTATGTTTATTGAAATGGATGACAAACGTTTTTTCCTGGCACGCTTCATCAAAGAAAATCCAAACCGAAAAATACTCGTTTTTGTACGCACGCGTGTTCGCGCAGAGCGTGTCGCAAAAGCCATGCTTCGAGAAAGCATTGAGACGAGTACGCTGCATGGGGAGAAGGAACAGGAACAGCGCTCTGCTGTGATGCAGAAATTTCGCGAGAGCCGCAATGGCGTGCTCATCGCAACCGATGTGAGCGCGCGGGGTATCGACGTGCCAGATGTGACCTATGTTATCAATTATGATTTGCCGGATGTCGCAGAAAATTATGTGCATCGCGTTGGGCGGACGGGAAGAGGTGTTAAGAAAGGCGTTGCCATTTCATTCTGCAGTGAGGGTGAAAAGCCACTGCTTCATGAAATAGAAAAACTGGTGACAAAAAAAATCGAGGTCATCAAGATCACGAAAAAAAATTATTCCTTTACGCTCGAAAGCAGCAAGAACGACGGAATGCTGCAAAAACTTATCGATGAAGATGAGATATTACCCGGAAAGAAACCAAAAAAGAAAATTAAAAAACCAAAGAAGAAAAGATCAAAATAGGGTTTGCCATGCAACGGACAGTTTCACTTCAGAAGAATTCGGGTGAGCAACTCAGGATTGTTTCTCCACCCATTGACGCAGTCATGCTGCATGAAAGAGCAGCTTCTTTCACCAAGCGTAGTATTAAAAAACAATCCAAACTGGATGCGCTTTACAAATGCGTTGAAATGATAGATTTGACTACCCTTGAAGGGGCAGATACCGTCGGGAAAGTACGGCAATTGTGCAGCAAAGCACGATTTCCTGTTACGGCCGAGCTCGCAAACGAACTATCCAGTATACCTAACTTTAAACCGATTCCCCAGGTTGCTGCAGTTTGTGTTTATCCATCCATGGTGAAAACAGCAAAAACTGCACTAAAAGGCACCTCGATCAAAGTTGCATCTGTGGCCACCGCATTTCCGGCTGGCCAGATTCCATTGGAAACGCGCTTGCGCGATGTGAAAGATGCTGTAACCGATGGCGCCGATGAAATCGATATGGTGATTAATCGCGGGGCTTTTCTGGCCGGTGATTACCAGACTGTTTTTGATGAAATAGTGAAAGTGAAAGATGCATGTGGCAAAGCACACCTGAAGGTTATTCTTGAAACGGGTGAACTGAGTACTTACGATAAAGTCCGTCTTGCTTCGGAGATTGCTATGGAGGCCGGTGCAGATTTTATCAAAACCTCCACAGGTAAAATTTCTCCTGCGGCAACGATGCCTGTCACCCTCGTCATGCTGCAGGCGATACTCGATTTTTACGATCGCACCGGAAAAATCGTCGGCATGAAACCGGCCGGTGGTATTCGCAATGCAAAGCAGGCGAT
>QQUM01000088.1 GCA_008501545.1 Calditrichota bacterium | reverse complement strand
TTTCAATACCGTTTCCTAATGAGCAACAAACATATACCTGTATTGAGTATTTATTGTCCCTCGAAGATGTGGATGGACAAAACCGGTACGGTGAACTTGAACAGGGGTTCTCAGCTGAAGAATTCGCACGTCTTACTCGCGGTCTGTGCTTGCGTGAAATTGAATCTTTGCTCAGAGAAGCACTGACAAAAAAAATACCACTTAATCGTTCTCGAGTTCTGCAAGCAAAGGCGGACGCAATAATCAGGGCATCAGAAGGTACGCTGAAAGTTATGACAACAGAGTTGAATATTGAAGATGTTATCGGTCTAAAAGTAATTAAAGACTTTTTTAAACACATCGCTCATTTGCTCAAACGTACAGCGGCCTCGTCACCACGCGCCATTTTAATGGCTGGACCACCAGGAACCAGTAAAAGTACTTTTGCTCCCATTCTTGCATCATTATGTGGTTTTAACATTGTAAAGTTTGAGCAAATAAAAAATATGTTTGTGGGTGAAAGTGAACGGCGGCTGAGTCTCGCTTTGAATGTAGTTGAAAGTCTGGCGCCAGTGATTTTATTTATCGATGAAATTACGGAATGCGTACCAAGCCGCAGTGGGGGTGTTCATGACGGCGGGGTATCCCTCGATCTGCTTGCTCAATTATTTCAGTTTAGCGCTCGTGATGAATTGCGTGGTAAAGTTCTGCTGCTTGCGGCCACGAATGTTCCAGAAAAACTTGATCCTGCCTGGCATGATCGATTCATCATCGTGCCATTTCTTGAACTCATGCCGGAAGAAAGCTGTCATTTGTTTAATGCTTTCGAAAAACGAATTATGGGAAATTCAAGTCTGGATGCTGCTGATCCATTGATTGCTCAGGCAAGCGAACTTTTGCATGAGAAAGGCGCCAGCCCTCGTAAAATATTTGATGTTGTTAATCATGCACTGCTGTTTGCTGGTTCTGATCACCTTTCAGGAAAAGATGTCCTTATCGCTGCCCAGGATTACATGGGAGTTGCTAATCCTGCGGCAATAGCTTATACATCGCTTTCTGCAATTGCGCTTACTTCTTTTTATTCACTCCTGCCGTGGAGTGGCGATCCAGAACGCTATAGCTTTCCGTGGTATTTGGCAGATATTGTTGACAAAAAAAATGGTAAGCTTGATCGCCAATTGTTGCAACGAAAACTACGTGAATATCATCAGCAGGCTAACCTATCATGAACAAGAATATACCAAAACAGGCTTCCACAGCTATCGAGAATTTTTTGGTTAATTCTACGCAATGGGATATGAGTCTTGCAGGAATAGATGCAGTACATCGATTGGAACAGAAATTTTCAGCGCTAACAGATCAACCATTTGCTCTAACTGTTGCGAATGCAACACTTGGACTGTGGGCACTATTTCAGGCATTAGAGATAACAGGTGCAGATATTATAACAACACCTTACACCTGGGGTGGTTCCTTAGCAGGACTCATTACTACAGGCAATCATCCCATATTTGTCGATGTCGATCCTCTATCAGGAACACTTGACCCAGAGTGTGTTCATCAAGCAATTACGCCGGAGACAAAAGCGATACTGGCAGTTGATATCTATGGGCACCCATGTGATAGTTTGACACTTCGAAAACTTGCTGATGAGTATAACTTATTTTTGATTCAAGATTGTGCACAAAGTTTTGGAGCATCTCTTAATGGAAGCCACACAGGATGGCTGTCAGATGTAGCTGTATTTTCGGTTGGTTATGGCAAAGCATTGTATGGCGGTGAAGGTGGTGTCATTGTTACGCAATCTGCAGAGCTGTATGAAAAACTTGTTTGGCTTACACAGCATTCCTATCGTCAGAAACGAGATGTTATTAATTTTCCAGTTAACGAATTTTTTCTCAACGCTCGTATGAATCCGTTAAGTGCGGTTTGTGCTGATGCAGCTTTTGATGATGCATTGGTTTCAGTTACTAAAAAGCGGCAAACAAGCCTTTCACTGCTTAATAAGTTGTATAAGGAAGGGCTCTCTCTGACCCCGGTTCCAAATGTTCAATACATAAGACCATCATATCATGCATTAGTCTTCGAACCTGCTTCAAAGCTCAAATATGTAACTCAGTTTTTGCAGAATAGTGGCTTAGAAATTGATATTACCCCTGCACCGATTCAACAACCATTATATCACCGTGATATGTACGAATTATTCGCTCGAAAAAATGATTGGAAACAACATCGAGTCTGTCCACAAGCAGAAGGATTATGTGAAAAACTTGTACAATTGAAATCCCGGTAAAAATTTTAACTGGAGAAATCAATGAATACTATTGTAGGTTACGCGGTTCTATTTCTGGTGTTAATTGTACTAATCGACGGAGCTGGCGCTCAAGATCTGCAGCGCCTATTTATCTTGCTCCTTATTTTATTTGGTGCGATTACCGTGTTGATAAAAGGTAAACTTCACCAATCATTTTGGGGTGGTTTATTTATGCTTATTGTTGGCCCAATTATACTTCTCTACGTGATCTCTGCATTAAAACTACAATGTCAACAGGTAATACCCTAAGGAGGCTTCGATGCCATTAGGACTATTTTCCCGTCAAAGACAGCACTCATCACAACCATGCCTGGATCGATTTGATCTTGAACAATCATTACTCAATTTCTCACCCAATGATTCATTTCGCATCAGGGATGCGTGCGAAGGGATTTGTATTTTTGGTGCAACTGGCTCAGGTAAAACTTCGGGATCAGGTGCTGCGCTTACCAAAGCATACCTTGCGCATGGTTTTGGTGGATTGATATTAACCGCAAAAAATGACGAGCGTGCTTTATGGCAAAACTATGCAAGAGAAACTGGTCGAGTAAACGATTTGATTATTTTCTCACCAGAACAGCTTTATCGTTTTAATTTCCTTGAATATGAACTTACCAGACCAGGGCGAGGGGCAGGGCAGACGGAAAATTTACTCAATATATTCTCTAGTTTACTTGAAATACAGGAACGGAAAAGCCGAGCACAAGGCGACCATTATTGGACACGCGCTACTCGTCAGCTTATCCGAAATGCAATTGATATTGTAGCTATTGGCACCGGCTCTGTCTCTTTGCCTGATTTGTATCAAGCGGTCATTTCAGCACCTGCAAGCTCTCAGCAAACAGTTGATAAAAAATGGCAGGAACAGAGCTTTTGTTTTCATTGCATTGTGTCAGGTGATAAGCATGAAAAAACAATACTGCAGTCCAATGATTTTGATGTTGCAGCTCGTTATTGGCTATCAGAGTATCCAGCACTTGCTGAAAAGACACGCAGCATAATCGTTAGCCTATTTACGTCGATGTCTGACAGCTTTTTACGCGGTATGTTGAGAGAACTCTTTTGCACTACGTTAACTATCACCCCTGAACAGACCTTGGATGGAAGTATTATTCTCTGTGATCTACCAGTAAAAGAATATGGTGAATTAGGACAGTACGCTCAGATCATCTTCAAATATCTTTGGCAGCAAGCTATTGAACGGCGAATTGTCTCGAAAAATCCACGACCTGTGTTTCTCTGGTGTGATGAGGCGCAAAACTTTGTCTCAAGCTATGACCGGGAATTTCAGAGTACGGCTCGAAGTTCAAGAGCGTGTACCGTCTACCTCTCCCAAAACCTTCCTAACTATTTTGCAACACTTGGTGGTGAGAATCAGGGTAAAGTTGAGACTGAAGCCCTACTTGGTAATTTACAAACCAAAATATTTCATTCCAATTCAGATAAAACCACCAACGAATGGGCGTCTGATCTGATTTCCAGAAGTTACCAGTATCGCCATAACTTTGGCGCTTCTGGTAATGACCGCCGTTCTGCGCAACAAGCAGGGGTGAGCGAATCACTTGATTATGATTTATTACCTCGAGAATTCTCGCGGCTCAAAACCGGTGGGCCGGATAATGACCGAGTGGTTGAAGGCATTGTCTACCAGAGTGGAAGGGTGTGGCAAGTCAATCGTAAAACATATCTTAAATGCAAATTTTTACAGGGGAATGAACGATGACTAAAAAATTCCTTGTGCGCTTAAGCAAACGACTCATATGGCGGTTTCTATTGGCACTTCCTGAATGTTTTTGTATAAGTCTTGAGATTTTTCTTCGGCATCACTTTGGGGTGCGGTACCTGAGGTGGGGTAATATCATAACATCGTTTTGTGGGGTGATAGTAGCATTTGTACTGTTCGATTTTCTCTATATTCTTGCTAAACCTGATTGGCCAAAGTACATGATTCGTTCGAACGTAATTGAAGCAACCTTGATTTTGTTGTTTTGTGCACTTTCCATTTGGCACAAGTCCGTCATGCTTTATCAATTGCACCAACATCAGCATCATTATAGTCAATGTCCAGGCGAAACAATGATACTCTGGCGCTGGATTAGACTTCCTGAAGTATTTCTATTTAGATTTTTCGAACCGTTGCTTGTATTCGGGATTGGCCTGACTCTGTTTAATAGTCAAATTGATGGCTTGATTGCAATCTGGCTCATATTTTCCAGCATTTTTCTATTTATTAAACGGCAAATACAATTTTACGCAGAACGCACAATGATTCTCGATCTGATTGATTCTCGAACTCGATCTGAGCGATTACGGGGCGCATTGCAACAGCATAACAGAGCTTCTGAAGAAGAAGTTTTTACGGTTGAGCCAGTTGAAACACCGATGCAAAACCAATAATATCAATTATTAAATGGATCAATACTCATGCTGCGCATTATTCAAAATACCAGTGCTCAGGGTGCAAAATCCTATTATACCGATGCACTCACTAAAGGCGATTATTATACCAAAAATCACCCGCAGGAGATTATTGGTAATTGGGGCGGCAAAATTGCAAAAGATCTTGGTATCGTTGGTCAGGTTGATCAAAAGAGATTTGAATCCCTGGTAGATAATGTGCATCCTGAAACTGGTATTCAACTCAATCCAAGGACAAATAACTTTCGGCGGGTTGGCTATGATTTCAATTTTCACTGTCCAAAAAGTGTATCGGTTGTTTATGCTTTGCAAAAAGATGACAGTATTCTTGCGGCTTTTAGAGAATCAGTGCAGGAAGCTATGCAGGAGGTTGAGAGCGAGATGAAAACAAGAGTACGTAAAAATCACCAGAATGATGATCGTCAAACCGGCAATATGCTTTGGGCTGAGTTTGTGCATACGACAGCACGTCCGGTAAATAAGGTTCCAGATCCGCATCTCCATGCACATTGTTTTTCATTTAATACGACATATGACTCTGAAGAGCAGCGATTCAAGGCTGGGCAGTTTGGTGATATCAAGCGCGATGCACCGTATTATGAAGCAGTGTTTCATGCACACTTTAGTAAAAAGCTGGCTGATCTTGGTTATCCCATTAAACGCACTGATAAGGGTTGGGAGCTTGCGGGTGTTCCACAATCTTTGATCGATAAATTCAGCCGGAGAACGGAAGAAATTGAAAAGATTGCAAAAGAACAGGGGGTCACCAGTGCTCAAAAAAAAGATAAACTTGGAGCCAAAACAAGAGAAAAGAAACAAGAAGAGCTTGACCAAAAACAACTTGAAAACACGTGGATGAACCGACTTAATGCTTCTGAACGCTTGGCGCTTACCCGTGTGAAATCAGTATCCATGCACCATATTTCGGCAAGAGATTCAGTCAATCATGCTATTAACCACATGTTTGAACGTTCGTCAGTTGTTGATCGCAAGCGTATGGCAGCGCAAGCTATGAGTGCTGGGTATGGCTCAGTATCTGTAGCTGAAATGAAAAATACACTTGGACGAAGCAGTCTAATTACCAAAACTTTTGAAAATCAAACCTTGTGTACAACGAGAGAAGCGTTGGCAGAAGAGAAACAAATTACTCTCCTTGCCCGAGCTGGTCGTGGACAATGCGCTCCCTTTATGGGGAAGGTTGATAATTTCTCACACAAGAAATTATCAGCAGAACAAAACGCTGCAATAAAACATATTTTGTATTCTCAAGATCAGGTAGTAGGAATTTCTGGAAAAGCCGGTACGGGCAAAACTACCTTAATGCAGGCAACAGTGAAAGCAATTGAGAAATCCGGGAAAAAGGTATATACATTCGCCCCATCCGCCGAAGCTTCCCGTGGTGTCTTACGGTCAGAAGGATTTAAACAGGCCGAGACTGTTGCCACACTGCTAAAAAACAAGGAATGGCAAGGCAAAGTAAAAGGACAAGTGATCTGGATTGATGAATCAGGGCTGCTGAGTAATCGCCAGATGCAGGAGCTACTCTCGCTAGCGCACCAGTCTCATACCAGGATTATTCTTTCAGGGGATGATCTTCAGCATAAAAGTGTTGAACGGGGGGATGCCCAGCGAATAGTGCAAGATTATGCTGGAATCAAATTCGCTCAGATTGAAATGATTCGCCGCCAGCAAGGTGCTTACAAAGATGCGGTTGAAGAATTGAGTAATGGTAATATAAGTCAAGGCATGGACACACTTGATCAAATGGGTGCAGTTAGAGAATGTGCTGATGACAAACGGTATGAACAGTTGGCAGAAGAATATGCCAGGCTCGTAAGACAGAAGAAAAGTGTATTGGTTGTATCACCCACGCATCAGGAAGGTGCAATCACTACCACCCATATCCGAACAGTATTGCGCAAGACAGGTAAGCTGGGGAAATCTGAAAAAAAGATTAACCAGCAGCGGAATCTGCAACTCACCATGGCCGAACGCATGAATCCTGAGCAATACCACAACTCCCAAGTTATTCAGTTTCATCAAAACACAACTGGCTTTAAAGCAGGAGAAAAGGCAATAGTTGTTAAACGCACTCATAACTCTATTGTA
>QQUM01000232.1 GCA_008501545.1 Calditrichota bacterium | reverse complement strand
ATGTTTATCTATTGGAAAAACTCGCCCCATACATTGCAGATAATTGCGGTGCGATTGTTTCTGCAAAAAAAATTGCTGATTTTCTAAAATCCCAGCGTGTGAAAATCACACCAAATGTTGTGCTCAATTACCTCTCCCATTTAAAAAGCTCCTTTCTCATCGACAAAGTATCACGATCCGATATCGCCGGTAAAAAAATATTTGAAGTGAGTGAAAAATATTATTGGGAAGATATTGGTATCCGCAACACAATAAAACCATACAAACTGGGCGATATAAATAAAATTCTGGAGAACATTGTTTACCACCATTTGCGGGTACATGATTTTCGTGTGCTCACCGGACAATTACCTGGCAAAAAGGAAATTGATTTTATCGCGGAAAGAAGGGAGAAGAAGCTATATATTCAGGTAACATACCTGATTCAGAATGAACAGACATTCGGCCGGGAATTTGGCAATTTACTCCAAATCAAAGATAATTTCCCCAAATATGTTGTTTCGATGGACCCAGTTTCACAATCCAATCATCAGGGTGTTATACATCTGCACTTGCGCGATTTTCTTTTGATGGATTTTCAGGATTAAACTCATATTAATTCATCGCAGCAACCAGCACATAATACCGTAGCAGTCGCAGCGAAAACGAAATCACAACAAAGAGCACAAAATTCAACCGCAAAATCCCGGCCGCAATGGTGATGGGATCACCGATAACCGGCAGCCACGAAAGGAAGAGCGCAAGCACGCCATATTTTTCTGCTAATTTATAAGCTCGAGAATCCAACAGCTCCTTTTTCTTTACCAGCCATTTATCGGCGGCAAACAGACCGATGCCATAGTTCATCCCGATGCCCAAACAGTTGCCAATGCCCGCCCACAGTAAAACCCGCCACGGATCCCAATGCAACAGAATCGCACCCAGGATGGCTGCTTCCGAGCTGACTGGAATAATCGATGCAGAGAGAAATGCAAAAACAAAAAGTCCCCAATATCCATATTCAAGCATATTTATTCCTTTTGATAAGCCATGTTGGCGTCAAGAGTACAGAAATCTTCGTTGAAATCAAAATTTTTTAATCAATTGATTCTATTCTTTGGGGATATGGCTAACATGATTCATTATGTCGTTTATCGGACATCTCTTTTGCAAATCAGTCTAAAAGAGATTGAATATACAAATCAGAATCTGTATATACTGGTAGCTTTCGAAATACCGGGGGATGTCTTGCTGAGTAATTAGAATTGGAGGGAAAAATGACAAAATCTTTTGTTATCCTTCTATGTTTTGTCCTGAACGTGCACGCGCAAGAAAATACACCTGTTACTCAACTCAACATTAACAACCTGGCTGTATGGGTGCAGGCGGACGGACTGACCGGGAAATATACAAACGGGTATCTGTATGACGCGATCACCTATCCAGCTGGCAAGGTGTCTGTCGTTTATCAGGATGGTTTTGTTTGGGGTGGACTCATACGTGATGGTCTGGGACCTCTTCTTCGTGTCGGTGGAAATACATATTCGGGTACGAATACTCCTGGCATCGTTCAGCCGAATCGCACACCTGGCGAACAGACCCGTGTCTGGCGTATTCGCAAAGATTTTGCAACAGCCGATTTATTGCGAGATACAGCGCTTTTTCTTGAGCGCCCGACGGATGAAATCACTTCAATAGACATCGAAACAATCCGTAGCCAATACAAAACCGACTGGCTGGCTTGGCCAGCCGAGCTCGGTGCACCGTTCTACGACGCCGATGGGGATGGCATCTACTCGCCGCAATTCGACAGCAACGACACTCCCCTGCTCTATCCCGTAGCGGACGAGCCAGGTTATGCCAATGCGGATCAGGTCATCTGGCTTGTTTACAATGATGCCGACAGCGCCCGGGCTGTCACTTTTGCCGGTTCGCCACCAATTGGACTGGAAACTCAAGTCACGCTCTGGGCGTACCAAACACCTGTTTTGGAAAATGTAATCTACAAACGCTGGAAGATGATTTACAAAGGAACACACAAGTCAAATTCGGATGCAACGATTGACAGCATGTTTGTTTGCACCTGGGCAGATACAGAATTGGGCCGTTTTGGGGATGATTTATTAGGTTTTGATTTGGAACGCATGATGGTGTATACCTACAATTCACAGGAGATCGATGAATATTACACTGCGATTGGATCACCGCCACCCGCATTAGGTTTCGATCTCATAGCAGGTCCCATAATTCAAACCGAGAATCCAGCGGATACTGCGATTGTGGATTTTAGATTGATTTCAGGCTGGAAAAATTTGGTTTATTATACCGCCTGGTTAAAAGGAAGCGGGAGCAGCGACAGCGATCCAAATCGGGGAAATAACTATAATGGCACATTGCAGTGGTTTAATATCATGCGTGGATTTCGTCCCCGACCGGAAACACCACGCGAGCCATTTATCAATCCCTGGACATTTGAGCGTATTTTCTTCTCAAAAACCGGAGATCCTGTTTTAAGTACCGGTTGGCTTGATGAACATCCAGGTGACCGCAGAGTGTTTCCATCAACCGGCCCATTCACCATGGCTCTCGGCGATACCCAGGAAGTCGCCATTGCTATCGTTATTGGTCAGGGAGAGGACAGGTTGGACAGCATTATTAAACTACGGCAAAACGATGATATCGCACAGGCGGCATTTGACAATAATGCTTTTCAAAGCATTCCTTCAGCACGGGTAGAAACACAAATTTTCAATCAGACCGCCACAATCAAAGTATATGCGCAAGCCGACAGCACAGCAACACAATCGATCACCGGGCAACTTGTGGATGCACAGGGACACGTCCATTTCACTGAGCCATCTGTGCAACCGCATGTTTTGGAAATGCATTTGGATAACATCACACAAGTCGACGAAGGTTTGTTTTTAAATCTGCAAATTCAAAACAAGCAAGGACAGGTATTCCTCTGGCCGAGAATGCAAAACCACATCACCACATCAGGGCCGATGACAATTCGTTCTGTCCAAATATTTGATGACAACATCAATGCTGACGGGATTGCCAATCCCGGAGAATTTATTCGTTTTGGCGTGACACTTAACAATCAATCAAGTTTTGTTAAAACCAATGTTACATGCCGTGTAAAAACCGGTCAATTGCACACCTATCAATTCGCAGAGATCGCTCCTCACTCATCCATGTTCATGGTTTACGACACCAATGATCCTGAAAGCTACTTTGTCTATCAAATTGCCGAAGATACCCAGCCCGGACAGATTATTTCCATCCCGGTACAGCTTTTCGATCAAAAAAACAACATTTGGCACGACACGCTGAGAATACACATCGAAGCCCCACAGCAACCGCTGACAGAATTTCTAGCCGATCATGTGCAGGGAAATGCCGACGGCCAGTGGGGTGTCCGGCTCATGGATTTAGGTCAATTGAAAGATCATGAATATCGAATTTCATATAACGGACAATTGGCATATAATGGAAAAGTCGCATTAAGGGATTTAACTACAGGGAAAAACCTGTTTAGCTACCACGAACCGCCTACAGCAAACACTCTGAACATGCCGGTTATCGATGGCTTTCGCATCACACTTGGCACGCTCAATCTCGATTCTTATTCAAATGGCTGGTCGTATTCCAATGAAAATGAGCGCTGGTTTGCCTCCCGGGGATGGGATGATTTAATTCATCCCAACGAAGTTTATCCAGGAGCAGAACAATATTATTGGTTTGAAGCGGGATCTAGCTTGTCACCCGCACAATACAAAGATATCGAAATCCGATTCGTTGAAAAAACCGGTTTTACCGATCTCAATGGAAATGGGCACTATGATATCGGGGAGCCTTATACTTTCCCGCAGGAAGGCACACAAAAGGGCTGGTTTTATACTTACGACAGGTCCAATCCAGAAACATATGAGGGATTTTACGATTTACCGTTTACAGTGTGGGATATTTCCAGCAATCCACCGCGGCAGTTGGCAGTCGTACTCAATGATTGGGACGAGAACCTGCAGTGGGATCTGCGCAAAAGTTATCAGACAGGCGACTCAAATTTTGTCGATGTGAAAGGTGGAAAAATTATCGGAAACTTTCTCTTTATTCTCGATCTCGATTATGATCCGCAAGGGCTTGCATTTGACGCCAGCACAAGTGATAAATTCTTTGGCATCAGCAGAGAAATTCAAAGGCCGATTCTATGGACTGTTTATCTCACCGAGCGCGAAGGCTATGAACAATTGAGTTCTGCAGATACATTGCAGCTCTTTAAAAATACGCCACCAACCGCTGAGGATATTTACACATTCAATCCCTATCAGCTTTTTGTTGGCGTACAAGAGAATCCTGTTCCGGACAAGTTTCAACTCTTGCAAAACTACCCCAATCCTTTCAATCCGCGAACGAGCATCGCATTCTCACTACCGAAACCGGAACATGTACAGCTCAAAATCTATAATATTCTCGGACAGGAAATCGCAACCCTAATCGATAAAAAAATGGCTGCAGGCAACCACGTCCAGGTGTGGCAAGGATTGGATAATCGAAAAAGTCTGGTAGCGAGCGGTGTGTTTTTCTACAAAGTAACTGCCGGGAAATTTAAGGCTGTGAAGAAGATGGCGGTGGTGCGGTAACATGGATGCAGCTGCAAACCATTGTGATATATTTCACGGTGGTGTTAAAAATTTCATGAATAAAACTCTGACAGGATTCGGAATCCCGTCCACATTTGTCCATCTGAATTGCGCGCTTTATCTATGAGAAACTTGGGCTGGTAGTCAGAGCAGCGCTCTGATTTTTTTCTTGATCTTTCTCAGAGCGTTGATCTGACAACAAACATTTTCAACCCATCTTTAATTGGATATAAATTAGATATTTAAGATGTATATTGTCAAATATTGTTCCTTAAAAAAAACGTGCCAGGCACTTGCGTCCAATCAATCCAATGAAAGTGCCTGGCACGTCTTCGAACATTCAAACATTCAAACTTTCACACATTCAAACGTTCAAACTTTCACACATTCAATACCCTCCCATCATCCGCAGCAGCATCTCCGTTGCATAATCCCCCATATACGGCCCGAACCATCCCATGATGCGTGGTTCGTACTCAGGAAAGTGATAGTATTTTCCCGGAATGATGTAACCAACGTAATCTCCGTTGAAACTTGAAATGGTTGTATGCTTGCCATCTTGCTGCAATGCATCGTGGATTTGCAGAGCAAGCTCGCCGCTGAAATCGCAGGGTGTCGTGGCGAGTATAAATTCATCCATGTGCAAAGTCTGGAGTGAAACTGAGGATGGAATCGACATGAGTTTTTGCCCCCAGTATGGGCGCAGACACCAGTTTTCAAGCAGGCGAATCTGGCTTTCGGGCAAATGCAATGGCAGCGTTTGTGCCTGAAGGGCGACAGTTCGTTTTGTCAAAAAAGCATTGAGATGGTTGCGCACACTGTCTGCCAATGCGACGCCGATATTTTCCGCCCGGGAAAAATCTTTTCCTTCACCTGCAGGCCGGTGACTGCCGACAGAGCCAGCAAAAAACAAGGCAGTGCTGCCCGGCACATTCGCTTCGATGGCACGTTGCCAGTAGCCAGGATAATCGCCGCTGCACTGCATATTTTTACCGGACAATACTGTGGCATGTGCACTGTAAAAACCGACCACTGCTTTTTTTCCATCTTCCTTGTCAAAATAGAGAAAATCAAAACGATCGTTCACTCGGCCCTTTTCGCCAACAAGCCGGTTACGAACAAAGTCCGGTGCACGAAATGAGTCGAATCCCCAGCGGGCCGGACTGAGATCTTCTCTGGCTGATGCCACAGCTGTGACAACCTGTGTACTTATCAGTTCACGCACACGCGCATCAAATGGCCCGGCAAACGATTCTGCGACAAATCCTTCACCCCAACCACCGAGTGATGAATGGGTATGTGTGGCCGAGAGATAGAGTTGATGCCGTTCAATACCAAACTTTTCTTTCAGGCGCCTTGCAACCTCAATCCGGATTTCCTGTGGTACAATGAGCAAATCAAGAGCGACTAAATAATTCGTTCTGTTTTCAACCTGCAAGGCAACGCACTTGACAAACAAGCTGTCATGAATCTGACTTGTTTTAGCCCCATCTCTGTTGCCGTAACCGGCAAGCGGGATTTCAGTAAATTCATTTACACGCTGTGGTGCCGGACCGGAAACAAATTTCGGTGTTAAATTTACCGCAGAAAAACCGGCCTGCAGCTCGCCTTCAGAGATCAGCTCAAGTTGTTGCAGGCTGTCGAGTGCAGCTCGCGTGGATTGATAATAATCCGTTTCAAAATAAGGTGTGGTTTCTACCGGTTCGAGAAATAGAAAGGAAATCAGAAGCAATACCAGCACGATACTGAATAAAATTTTAATGGCTTTCATGGCAATTCCCGAATTTTGTTTTTGTACAAAATCTACAAATCCGTATATCAAATAAAACGAATTCTTTGTAAAGAGTTGTCATGCAGATGATCGATTGCACAGAATAGATGGAAAAAGGCTAAAGCCTTCACTACAAACATCACAACGGGGCTGTATCAAAACATCAAATCAGTGAATAAAAATACAGAAAATCGTATGCTTAACAGGATTTTAGTTTATTTCATAAATAAGCATCTTGAGTAGCCCCGCTGCTGTTAAGCGGGGCGTATCGAAAGGTGCGGGTGCATTCCTGAGCACGCACCCTTCGATACATCCCGCAAAATGCGCGGGATTACTCAGGATGCTTCGAGGTGGATTCTTAACTATAAAGATTCTGCATGTATTCATAAATTTGTATATTTATAATACAGATTCATGTTTTGACACAGCCCC
>QQUM01000783.1 GCA_008501545.1 Calditrichota bacterium | reverse complement strand
CGTTATTATGATTTCCGGGATGAAATGGCGATTGCAGGTTTTTTGGGGTCACTGGCCTTTGTTTGCAATTGAGCATATTTAATAGTTTTTACCGGGTTGAGATATTCACAGCAATAATTTATGCCAATGTGATTAAGTGCCGATTTTCTAATGGATCTCAGTGGAACCGTTATTGGGTGTAAATTTCATTTTCAGGCGAATATTTATGAAGAGAAAAGATCATGGGCGCAGCATTGGTATGCGGGATGCACGAACCTGTATTCCGAATCACCAGTATTTTGAAATTTGCAGGGAGGAGGAAATTTGAAAAAGCCATCATTTTCAAATCCACTTCATTCTGATTTCTATTTTCAGGCGATTGAACATGCAGTGGATGCGTATTGTTTATTAGATCAAGATTTCCGAATTCTCTATGTGAATCGGGCATGGTTGGAGAACCTTGGTTATTCATGCAAAGATATTGAGGAGTTTACCGGAAAATTGTTTTCAAAAATTGTCAGTGAAGAGGAGTTTGAAACACAATTTTTACCGGTGCTATCGAATAAGAACCCAGCTGAAAACTCTGAAATAGAACTCAATATTCTCTCAATCGATGAAACCCCTGTCCCGATTTGGGCGACGGTATCCACGCTGCTCGATGCGGACGGTCGTTTTTTAGCCCATTCACTGGTCATGCGGAATCTCACAGCACTCCGTGTGGCAGAGCAAGAGTTAATCCAGTACACGGAAGAAATCGAGGCCGCTAAATTAGCCAATGAAGAACAGTCAGCCCGCTTGAATATGGCTGTTGGTGAGCTGGAAATTGCCAGAGCACAGGCGGAGGAAGCAGCAGTCGCAAAAAGTCGATTCCTGGCTGTAATGAGCCATGAAATCAGGACACCGCTCAATGGTGTCATTGGCATGAATCGCCTTCTGCTCAATACAATGCTAAATGATGAACAGTCTGAGTACGCAGAAATTGCCCTTGAAAGTGCAGAATCACTTCTGCACTTAATTAATGACATACTTGATTTTTCCAAAATCGAGGCAGGCAAACTTGAGCTGGAAAATATTGATTTTGATCTGAAGACCACAATTAACCGGACAGCGAACATCATTCAGCACAAAGTTGAAGAAAAGGATTTGAAACATAAGATAGTATTCGACGAAACAGTGCCCCGCTATGTGATCGGTGATCCAACGCGAGTCCGTCAGATTATGCTCAACTTTGCTTCAAATGCGGTAAAATTTACCGAAAAAGGCTCGGTTACTTTTCAGTGCCAGGTGCAAGTAGAAATAGAGAACGCCGTTTTGTTGAAGTTTAGCGTTATTGATACGGGGATAGGCATTCCGAAAGATAAACAGCATCTCATTTTTGAAAGTTTTTCACAAGTGGACAGTTCGACCACACGCAAGTTTGGCGGGACAGGGCTTGGATTAGCAATTTCAAAACAGTTGGCAATGTTGATGGGAGGTGAAATTGGCGTGCATAGCGAAGAAGGGAAAGGATCTGAATTCTGGTTTACAGCCCGCCTGGGAATTTCATCAAACAAAGTCTTCGAATATAAATCATCTGAATCTTCTTATAATACTGCATCAAATAATTGCAGAGATTTGAACATACTCGTTGCCGAAGATAATCTCATCAACCAGAAGCTTGCCCGCCGGGTTCTGGAAAAATCCGGACACAAGGTAACAGTCGTTGAGAACGGTGAACTCGCAGTAAATGCATTTCGCCAGCACAATTTTGATATCATTCTTATGGATATGCAAATGCCGGAAATGGATGGCCTTGAAGCAACACAGGAAATTCGCAAACTGGAAGATGTGATGGATTCACGAATTCCGATCATCGCATTGACTGCAAATGCGATGAAAGGCGACCGCGAAGCCTGTCTCACCGCGGGCATGGATGACTATGTGACAAAACCCCTGGATCCCGACGTGCTTAAAAACACGATTGCCCGCTGTCTGGCTGAAAATTCGGAATCATCTGTGGTATGATTGCATACTCACCCGGTTTGCAATGCATTCAGCCTGCGTTTTTCTCATTCCTGGCCGAAAATTTCCCCTATCGCAAAAGTAACATTTTACGAATTATTGTTTTCTGCTCACTTTTCAATTTGTAAAAATACACGCCACTCGTCACCGGTTTTTCCATTGCATCGAACCCATTCCAGATGACAAAGTGCCTTCCAGGCTGCTGCATCCCCATGCGAAAGGTTTTCACTTTTTGCCCGAGTGCGTTAAAAATAACTATTTCAACCGGCGATGTTTCAGCAAGCCCATAGTCGATGCGCGTCTGCGGATTGAATGGATTGGGATAATTCTGTTGCAGGTAAAAGCCTGTCGGCACCTTTTCCGAGATATCCGTTGCTCTAATTTCGACTAGTTTGAATCGGGTGAGTTTTTCAATTTCAGCGACCGCAAGCCGATTTTCCATATCGATGGAAGTCGCTCGTTTTTCCCACGATGCACCGCTTTGCTGGACAATGGCTACCTGCATATCCGGGTAACGATCAGTATCAATTTTCAGGGTGAGCTTCCCCGGACTTGCAAGCGTCAGTTGCGGAGAGAAATTGAGTATGTTCTCACCTGCATCGATGGTGTTTTCGGCGAGAATATAGGAGTCGTGAACCAGACTTGTTTCCGGTAAATACAAATAATCGCCACTTGTGCTGCTAATCGTGGTTGCTGATCCCGGAATAAAAGTATTTAAGGTGAAATCCCGGAATATGGTGGTATCTGCGCCAAATTTGGGCTGGGCGGATGTCATTAATTGATAAATACCCTGATTTGTAAATTCGTGAGTGCCACTAAATCCTGTTGTCAGTCCGGGTATTCTGGACATTGCGATGTTTGATGAATCTTGGTTATGAATGATTTTTAATTGTGGTGGTCTCAATAAGGATTTATCCGACATGACCGTGATAGTGGCATATTTACTGTTTACAGGATTGAGAATCACCGATGTTTCAAGTTGTGGTGGAACACTGTTCTGCGGTGGCAAAAGATTGTTGTCCCACAGAAGTTGTGCCGATTCTGCATTGTTTTTGATATCGATTTCTGATTCCCCGGCAACCAGCGCAAAGCCAATAACTTTTGATTCACCGGCATCAAGACTGATGGGGCCGGTGGAAACAATGGTCGAAACATCTACACCATTTGGGATTTCAGTAACGACGTCTGCGCTCAGCATCGACATTTTTTCTGCATCAGTGAACGCATCGTATATCCAGACTTCGTTGCTGATCGCTTTGTACCCGAAACCGTAATCTGTATTCAGCAACATGGTACCGGAAAGTTGTCTCGGTTGGTTTAAGGTGTTTTGCACCCATCCCAGATTGTGCTGTTCGGAGAATTTTGCATAATCTTGCGCTGACTCGTTGACGTCCCAGTCGATAAATATGCCGGCGAAAAGGTTTGTAAGTTGTGACGAATTTAAATTTGTCATGGTGTATTTGACGATTATAAAATCATTAAAAGGTTCGTCATAATAGATATAGGAATCCTGCTGAATCTGCACACCAATCGGATTATCAGCCAGTGAATCAATCATCGTGAGATATCCATGCTCGTCACTGGGTCCATCGCCTTTGTTGATCACCATGTTTGTGCCTTGCGCGAGTGTAAAATCGTTGGCACGTTCGCCATCAGCGGTGCGCAGGCAATTGGATACTTGTGTGTTCGATACGCCGACCATAAGGCCGCCTTCGAAAAGGGTGTTTTGCCCGTTGAATGTGAAGCCGCTGCCATTCTCGGCATCCGCAAATCCGATATACCCCAGGTTGCCGCTGCTGGTTATGGATGTGAGCAGTGTCCCTGAATCGTGATCCAGATAGACCGGTGGATTCACCACAAATCGCATGACTTCATAGTCAATATAATCCTGCCCGGATGTTTCCACAAAAAATGCGATCCTTCGATTATCAGGCGTACCTGACGCGACATGAAAGGTCAGTGACACCCTTGCGGTATCCCCGGTTGCCATCGCCGGCAGGGTTGCAACAGAATCGATAAGATTAAGTTCAACATTCGGTGTCCGCAATTTTACTTGCAACGCATCCGTCGTATGGAGAATATTTTCGTAAGCCAGGTTTAATACGATATCCTCCCCATCATTGATGATGCCGCTGCCATCCGCGTCGGTGAATGTCGCGGAAATTAAACGGACAGCAATCAGGTTTTCAGCAGTTAATGCGTTGACGGCATTTATTCTTCCTTTTGCAATATTGTTTCTGGCTGTTTCATCCGTAAACGTAACCATGTCGGCTGTTTGACGAACATATTCTTTTAACTGATCCGGTTTCAAATTTGGGTATTTTGTTTTTACAAGCGCGGCTATTCCGGAAACGACCGGGCATGCCATGGATGTCCCGGTAATAGAGCTGTAATTACTCCCATGATATGTGCTGTATATTGACTGACCGGGCGCAAATACATCGACAGACCAGCCATAATTCGAACTGATTACCTTGTCGTCTTTATCCGTTGACGAGCCCACGGAAAGGACGTGAAGAAATTGTGCAGGGTAAAATGGTGTATAATCGGAGTTGGCATTGTCATTACCGGCTGCGGCGACGACCAGTGCACCATTGGCGTGTGCAAAATTGATAATGTCCTGTCCAAACGATGTGCCTCCACTGGCGCTACCCCAACTGCAATTAATGATATCCGCTCCATTTTCAACAGCATAAACAATGCCCTGGTAGCCAAATGGCACATCACCATCAACATCACCTGCAATACAAACTGGCATGATTTTGCAATTCCAACTCATACCGGCAACACCGATTTCATTGTTTGTCCGGGCACCTGCAATTCCGGCAACATGTGTACCGTGATTTTTATTGGTTGTCTGCGACTCCAGACCGGTGGGATCGTCAGAATTTGTGGCGAAGTTCCACCCATGAATGTCATCAATATACCCGTTGCCGTCATCGTCGATTCCATTGTCCGCTATTTCGTCTTCATTCGTCCAGATGTTGTCAATCAGGTCCGGATGCTGCCAGTCAGTGCCCCCATCGAGAATTGCAATAACAACATCCCCTTCTTCACCTTTGGTTATATCCCAGGCAGGTTCAACAGCGATCACATCAGTGTAAGTTTGGTTGGCATAGAATGCGTCATTGGGTGTTTGCAGGATTTTGTGGATATATTGTGGCTCGGCGTATTCCACGTTGGGATCACTGGCAAAGTGCTGTGCTATTTTTTCCGGATTTTGCTCGGGCGCAAAGTGCAAAGTATAAATGTTTTGCAGAATTTGGCTGTTTTCCCCCGAAATCTTTGGAAAAAGCTGCCGGACATCGATTATGTCCTTGTCCTGTATTTTATTGGCAAGGCTTGCAACAGCCATGGGATGCAATGCTTTTGCTAATACTGACCGTGTTTTCATTTTCAAGATGATAACACCCGGTTTTATAATGCCCGCATCACTGACGCTTTTATTGGCCTTCGTATTTTTATCTTTTGATGCACCGTAGGCGTTGCTTCGATTGGTCAGCGGATTGATCGCTGCGACGATGATGAGAATGAATGTGAGAAGTGAAAGTCTCGGGTACAGTTTCCTTCGGTGAAATTTCATATTTCTTCCTGGATACAAGTAAAGATGGATTTTATTTTTTATATAAACGCATGTGACGCCTGTTTTGTTCGTATCATGAACTTGTAAATAAATATAAAGATAATTCTTTTTTCGACTTGTTTAACCATTTTTTCATCCTGAATTACTTTCTACGCGTGTATTTCGCAAAATTGAATCAAAGCGCGTTCTGTATATTCGAAAATGCCTCCGGTTCTTTTCGATGAAATATTTCCGGGATTTGGCAAGCCGTCGTTATCTGTTGGGTAACAATTACTTTTTAGTTGCATTATGGTATTGAAAACATTACAATAATTAGCTAAAGTCGACAATTATTTTTCTGCTTAAATGCGATAAACAAATATAAGAATATCATGGTTGATTTGCGTAGTGATACAGTGACGAAACCCTCAAAGGGCATGTTGGCCGCGATGATGGAAGCCGAAGTCGGAGATGATATTTACGGTGAAGATCCAACCGCCAATTTTCTGCAAGAAAGAGTTGCCGATCTGCTCGGTAAAGAAGCTGCCCTTTTTGTACCCAGCGGAACGATGGCGAACCAGATTTGCCTCAATGTACTTACCAGCCCGGGTGATGAGGTCATCTGCGAGGCGGATGCGCACATCTATCACTTTGAAAGCGGCGCTTTGGCCAAATTGTCCGGCATTCAGGTGAACCGTGTTCCCGGAGTAGCCGGTATAATGTCCCTTGAAGCAGTCAAAGCATCGCTCCGACCGTCTCCCCATTATTTTCCACGCACAAAAGTAATTGCACTGGAAAACACCCACAATCTGGCCGGTGGTACGATTTGGCCACTTGAAAATATGGTTGAAATTGAACATTTCGCCCGGTTTAATAATCTATTCATGCATCTTGATGGCGCCCGGCTCTGGAATGCATCGGTTGCCTCCGGTGTTTCGCTGGATGACTTCGCAAAGCCATTTGATTCTGTCAGTGTTTGTTTTTCCAAAGGACTGGGTGCACCGGTTGGTTCCATCGTTGCGGGGAGTGAAGCGTTTATTCGTGAAGCTTTGCGTTGTCGCAAGCAGTTTGGTGGCGCCATGCGGCAGATCGGTTATCTGGCAGCAGCCTGTAATTTTGCAATTGAATACAATTTAAAGCGCCTCGAAGAAGATCATGCGAATGCAAAAAAATTTGCAGAAATTGTGGCTGAAATTCCGGGAATCGAACTTGATCTTAATTCCGTGCTGACAAATATTGTTGTGTGTTCATTGCCGGATGGACATGATGCATCCGATTTGGTGGATCAAATGAAGGATG
>QQUM01000700.1 GCA_008501545.1 Calditrichota bacterium | reverse complement strand
GTCTGTCCGGCTTCCTGGAATGTTTCAATGAAGGTTGTGAATTCGATATCATTGACCCGTGCGGTTGCAACGGAGTGAAAATAAAGGATATCATAATTGTCCGGATCCTTCATCTTTGCATCCTCGAGATATTCAAGGGCTTTTTCGTTTTCACCATTCTGCAATGCTGCCTTGCCCTGCTCCAATAAAGAACCGGCATCATCACTTTCCGAATTCATGCTGCTAAAAATATTGCAACCGAGAAAAATCGGCAGCATTAAAATAAATATAAATTTCACCAGATTCCTGTGCACGGTCATACTCCTTGTTAAACGATTTCTTACTTATTTACAGTTACAAAGATTTAAATTGTCTATGGATAGTATCGGTAAAAAAATTGATACTCATTTCGATCAAAATAATTTTCTCTTGGTTAAAATACCGGTGTGATTTAATAAATTCGCGCTATGGTTTTGTTTGCATAAGAATGTGGATAATCGCTCGATGCACTGATATCGGCCTAATTTTCCATTCTTAATCAACTATAAAATACCGACATTTTAAACAAGTCGCCGAATATCGTTTTGGTAAGAGGATGGGTGGGAGATCGTCCCGATGGCAAAGCCGGCTTCGACCATCGGGAATACTTCAGGTTAGGCTAAACTGAGTTCGCCAAGGAGTTCATCAATCGATAAATTTTGCAATTGCGCCAGCCGCGCAACGATTTCACCGATTTTTACATTGGGGGTGGATGCGCCCGCCGTAATGCCAATGACGACCTCGCCATCCGGCAGCCAGTTCTTTTTTGTCACGACTTCCCTGGAAGTCACCGGTTTGTGTTGCAGCTCTTCGACTGAAAACAGGCAACTGGCATCATCAATATGGTATGCACTGGTCTTTTGTTCCGAGATTTCGACAAGATGGGTTGTATTGGATGAATTGTAACCACCGATGACGATCATCACGTCGATTGGGTACTCGTTTAACATTTTCTCAATAGCATCCTGCCGATCCTGGGTCGCACTGCAAATTGTATCAAATGAACGAAAATGCGTTGCCAGATTTTCCTCGCCATATTTCTCCCGCATCGCACGCCCAATTCGTTCGGCGATTGCCAGTGATTCACCGGAAAGCATCGTGGTCTGATTTGCACATCCCAGGCGTTCAAGATGCACATCCGGATCAAAATTCGGAGAAATCGCATTTTTAAAGTGATCGAGCAATTGGGCTTTATCCCCATTGCCCGCGATATAATCACACACCATTTCTGCTTCTTGCATATCCAGAACAACGATAAAATGGCTTTCCGGATAATTCTGCGTCTGCGAACTTGTCGCCCTGGTTTCCTCATGGTTCCACTTACCATGAATAATTGAAGTAAAGCCATCGCGGGCATAATTTTGTACACGTTTCCAGACATTAAGTACCGAACCACACGTCGTATCGACAAGGATGCAGCCGATTTCTTTAAATCGTTTCAGCTCATCCACAGCCACACCAAAAGCCGGCAAAACCACAACATCTTCGGCTGTCAGTGAATCCAGAGTGTCTTTTTCCGCATATGATCCTGAAAGGAACTTGATCCCCATTTCAACCATTTTTCTGTTGACGTGTGGATTGTGGATTAACTCACCGGTGAGAAAAATCCGTTTATCCGGAAATTGTTTGCGGGTTTGATAGGCATATTCAATGGCTCTGTCAACACCATAGCAGAAACCGAACTCCTCGGCAATGTGGATGGTAAATCGCCCCAGTTCCATTGTGTTATCATGCTGCTTTAGAAATTCTACAAGTTTGCTGGAGTACTCCTGTTCAAGTGTTCCAACGACTTCATTTTTAAGCCCAAATCCTCGACGAAAGAGTTGCGTCGATTTATTCGTATTTTGCTGCATTTGTTTCCTTTCACGACGATCTATAAAAAACTTACTGTTGCATAAATTAAAGAAATCCGTAACTTGAAAAATAATTAAAAGAAAATATCAGATAAACTCAAATTGATTTAAATTAACACAGGAGGTTTTCATGCTCACAAGATTGTTTCTCATAAGCCTTGTTGCCCTGTCACTTTTGTTCGTCGCCTGCGGTTCCGGTAGTGAAGAAACTGAAAACGCATCGGAACAAACTGAGGAACAAAATATCAACGAGGACAATTCCTTCCAACAAAACAATGGCGAAGAAATGAATCTAAACGATGCCATGTCACAAATGCAACAAATGATGTCGGGTGGTGACAAAGTTGAGCCTGTAAATTTTCGGAAACTGCGTGCATTACTGCCAAAAGAAGTTGATGGCATGGATGGTTCGAACTTTAAAGGGGAAAAAACCGGAGGATTCGGCATAAAAGTAAGCATGGCCAGTGCGGATTATGATGACGACAACGGTAGCATGACGATCACCATAACCGATATGGGAACGATGAAAGGCATGATGGCAATGGCTTCAGCAGCATGGCTTAACGCAGAAATCGATCGTGAAACGGAAAATGAAATTGAACAGACATTTACTTTAAAGGGAAACAAAGCCCACAAAAAATACAATACATTGCGGCAGACAGGAGAAATCAGCACGATTATCGGCAACCGATTCGTCGTGAATGTCAAGGGAAGAAAAGTTCCGTACGAACGACTTGAGAATGCGCTCACAGAAGTGCCTATGGGCGAACTGGAGGATCTGAAAAACGAGGGTGTAGAATAACCAGCTGTTATTTCAATTTATTCAATTGATTTTTTAATGATTGAATTTGCCGCTCCATCATCAGCATTCTTTGTTCAAATTGCCGTGGTTTAACACGATTGTTTTGCATGAAGGCGTCCGGCTCACTGGCAATTTCAGGTTTCAAATCTGAAAAATCGGGGACAACCGGCATCTGCGACGTTGTCAAATTTAACACGAGCGGCTCACCATTCCTTTTTATATGGAGCGTCAAGTCTTTTCCGGGCTTGGCGTTTTGCATTATCTTTCTTAAGTCAAAAAAATTTTGCATGGCTGTTGTATCAACCTGCATTAAAACATCCCCTTTTTTAAGACCGGATTTATCGGCCGGAGAACCATCGTAAACGGTGACAACCTTCGGATACTTGTCTTCATACGGTTTCACTGTAATTCCGATCCATCCGTGATTTCTGTGATATTCGTCGCCAATACGCGTACACGCATCGAGTATTTGATCGATGGGCGTCACCAATGCGCATTCCGTGCCGCTTGCCCCTCCTGTTTTTTTGCCTGTCGCCAAGGTCAATCGTCCCGAAACCATACCAATAACCTGCCCACGCGAATTCATAACGGGCGATCCATTGTTTCCCGGAGAAGTATTGACTGCGATCTGCAATAATCCATCAGGATGAACCAGATTCACATTGCCGAGACTCACCGAGCTGGCGATCCCCAGTGAATTGCCGACGAGCACAGTCCATGAACCGGCCCGGAGAAGATCCGGATCACCGATTTTTAACGGAATCAGGCCCGGCGCATCAATCCGCAACAGTGCAATCGACTTCTTGCGATCAAATCCCAAAAAATCTGCCAGGTAAATCGTGTCTTTATCAAACTGTACGTAAATAAAATCTGCTCCAGCCACGACGCTGCTCTTTGTGACCACATATCCTTGTTCATGCAAAACGATTCCTGTGCCAATGTTCGTAATTGGCGCATGCAACGTATCGGCCGTATTCGATTCGGAATCACCAAAGAATGAAAACAGGGATTTCTCTTCTTTATTATTTACACGCGGAATCAAAGCAGAAACCGTCACCACAGATGGCTTGATTTGTTCGACAATTTCGTTTATTTCCGCATCAAGATTTGAGAGAATAGATTGAGAAAATGCAGGAACATGCATCCCCAGAAACAGGCAAATGACGAATGAAAATTTTGTGTTTAACATAAACGGTTCCAGTGCCTTCTAATAGGACAATTGCAAATTTTCAGGAATTGTTTTTGTTGTTTCCTGCTTGATTTTTCCCGTCGAATCAACCACAACACCCTGATTTTTATTCATCGTTTCATCTTCTGCCGGTTGATAATGAATCGATGCCGCATCGGTAGAATAGGATGGCGAGGCAATAAATTGATCGAGTGTATAATTGATATTGGAAGCCGGCAGGGACAGAGAATTCTGCATGGAGGCGTGGTTAACAGCGGTCTCGTCAGTTGGCATACCATCCCAGCGAATGCCTTTCAGACCAGAAAAAACGAGAAATACAACAAGTGCCGTTGCAAATCCTAAAAATGGCATTCGCCATCGCTGAAAAAATGTGTGAATTGCACCATACCCGATTTTCTTCTCAATTTGAATTCGAGTACGCAAAACTGTCTCGAAACCTTCAGAAGTATCCGTTGGTGGCAGCTGGGCTAAATTTTGTTGCAGGGATTGCAATCGTTGTACAATTGCTTTTTCTTGTGGATTTTCATCGAGGTACTTCAAAAACGCCTGTTTTTCTTCGGCTGATAATTCATCATCAATGTACCGGGAGTACCATTCGGCATAATCACGAGATTTTTGCATAATTTAAAGTCCGTAACAAATGGGGTGTTTATTCTCCTTCCGCCATAGCGGGTTCACTTTGTTTTCGATTGTTCAATTCTACCTCAACAATCTGCTGTTTCATTTATAAATACGATAAAATTACAAACTCTTTTTCAACTGCTCTTGCAGGCGCAGGCGAGCACGGTTCACACGTGACTTAACCGTACCAAGCGGGACATTTACTATTTCGGCGATTTCCTCATAAGCCAGCCCTTGCACATCACGTAGTAGAATAACTTCACGAAATTTACTGGAAAGTTTGTTAATTTCGCGTTGAATTATCTTTTCGTGCATGACGGTGTTGGTATATTTTTCCGGATTGAACTCATCACTGGCTATTTCGTAATCCTTTTCCTCCATACCAATATCACTGAGAGAGAAAAGTTTACGGCGTTTACGACGCCGCAGTTCTGTCCGTGATAAATTACCTGCAATCGTGTAAATCCAGGTTGAAAATTTGGCAACTTGCTTGTAAGCATGTCGCTTGCGGTAAACGCGTAAAAACGTTTCCTGGACTACATCTTCAGCCAATTCCCGGTTGTTCAAAAACCGAAAAACAAAATTTAACAACTGTTGTTTATATCGTTTTACGATGAGATCAAATGCATAGATATCGCCTTGTTGAAATCGTGCAATCAATTCTTCATCCGAGGGTTTTTTACCCTTGCTTTGTTCTTCACGACCTTCCATTCAAATTCCTTTGAATTGAACATGCATGCTTATTAAAAGTTCCTGGATTTTAAGAAATTTTTCCTGCGTACGGCAGTTTATCTGCCGGGTAACCTTTAACAATTTGAACGAAAAGCAACTCCATGATTGATTCTGGGTGAACTGGGAATTGTTTGAGGATATAATCGATATGGCGAATATTTTCAAGAGCGGAAAGAAGTTCTTCAGTTGAGTAATTGCGTTTAAACTTGTGTAAATCATTAACAAAATAGGGTGACATTCTTGTCTTTTTAGCCAGATCTGCAGACTCCTGTCGACTGGTTCCATAACCTGTTGCGATGAGTATATTGGTAAAAAACCGTGACAGTTGCGCAATTATTCCCAAATTTGACTGAGCGTATTTAATGTTGTGGTAAATCCATAATGCTTGTTTTAGATCACGTGAACCAAGTGCATTTTGAAATGCAAAAATTGTGTACTCTTTGCGCATTCCGGCAACTTGTACAATCACTTCCCGGGTAATCTCTTTTTTATCACCTAAAAATAATGTGATTTTATCAATCTCATTTTTAAGTGTTTGCAAATCAGTGCCAACCTGCATAGCAAGAAAGGCGGAAGCATCCGGGCTGATCTGATACCCAATGCGCCGTATTTCCTTTTCAATCCATTGGCCGACCTGGTTCTCGTACAAGGGCTTGCAGGAGATATACACCGCTACATCTTGAAATTTTTTTAACGTTTGCGAGCGTGAACTTGCTGCCCTGGAAATAAGAACCAAACATGTTGTTTGATTGGGTTTTTCAGCGTAGGCAAGCAATTTCTTTTGATCTGCTGTGCTCATCTTGTCAATATCACGAACGATGACCAATCGTTTGTCTGCCATCATCGGGTAGGAACTGGCAATATCGATGACACGCCGTGCATCAACATCAGTACCGTAGAGCATGTCAAAATTGAATTCACGTACATCTTGTGGCACACACACATCGATAACTTTTTGGGTATGTTTATCAATGAGATAATTTTCGGCTCCGGCCAGGTAAATTACCGCCGGAAGCGCGTCCACGGATTTAACTTTTTCGATGTGAAAAGTGGCCATTTATTTCTTTTTTTCCTTTTTGATGGCGGTAGCAAGGCTCAAAATAAACCCGCCCCAGGTAAAGAGAAGCACGATCGTCATTGTTATAATTGCACTGACAGACATATTCATTTCTCCAAGGCCTTACGATACAATTTCTTATTAAAAATAACAAATACCAAAATCACCAGGCCCCATTGCGCAATGCAGGTGCCGACACTGAATGGCTCCATCGGGTTCCACCATGAATCCGGATGATAAACATTGATCGCCTGATAAAACCACCACATGACCAAAACTGCGAATTCCAAAGGAATGACATATGCGATGATAAAATCGTACCATGATCCCACACGAAAATCATTGCCTTCTGTGTTGACGAAGTTTTCACGAAAATAGTTTGGCCCCGCTTTTCGAGCCGCGAATGCCACAAAAAAACCGCTCACCAGCAATCCGACTCCCCACACCCAGTCCTGATTCTGAAAAAAGGTAAGATTTACTGCTGAAGGTGCACCGAGGAGGAAGCCGGCAAACCAGGCAAAAACGGTTGCTTTTTTGCGCGACCACCCAAAGTCAATAAGCGTACGAACCGTCAATTCCAGCATTGCGATGAGACTGCTGAT
>QQUM01000717.1 GCA_008501545.1 Calditrichota bacterium | reverse complement strand
CAATCGCCGGGCAGCTGGATGACGCAGAATTCAGGAAGCTTACAGACAGCGAATCCGTTCACAAAACAATCGACAAAGTGATGGTGCGTGTCGACAGTTCGAACGGCGTCAAATCCGGTCTGCGCCTGCTGGTCAACCGCGTCATCGCCGATCTTGAGCAGGCCAATCGCCTGCCCATCGACAAGCGCATCAAACCAGCCGTGCTCGATTCCATCATTCGCGGCACCCTGGCTGAAAATGGTCTCGATTTACCCTCGGCCTGGGGTGTTTTCTCACAGCCACAAGATTCGCTGCTTATGCAGAATACGCCACCGGCTGGCGATTTTTCACAGCAGTTGCAAAAAAGTACTTTTTCGATGCCGCTGTTTCCATTAACGCTTGCGCACAATGCGGAGCTGCTCAAACTCTTTTTTCCACGCCAGGACGTTTTTATTTTGAAAAAAATCAGCATGCTGCTTGTCACGACGCTTTTCCTCCTGGCGATTATTTTCATCGGATTTGTCTACACCGTCAGAACCATTTTCCGGCAGCAGCAATTCGCTCATTCGTTGACCAATTTTATCAACAACATGACGCACGAGTTTAAAACGCCGATCTCAACGATTTCCCTGGCAGCCGAAGCGCTGTCGAGCAATTCCGGTGTGCGCGATGATGAGAAGCGCTTTCAGCGCTACAACAAAATCATCACCGAAGAAAATGCCCGCATGCGGTGGCAGGTGGAAACCATTCTGCAAATGGCGGCACTGGAGCGTGGCGAGTTCGAATTGAACCTGAAACTTGTTGATGTGCACGACGTGATCACCTCGGTAACCAACAACGCGACTTTGCAAGTCGATAAGAAAGACGGGCGATTGCGCTGCGATCTGGCGGCAGAGAATGCAAGGATACAGGCTGATCCCATGCACATCACCGGCATAATTAACAACCTGGTGGATAATGCCAACAAATACACGCCGTTGAATCCTGACATAACAGTGAAAACAAGTAACGATGATCACGGCATCACCATCACGATTCGCGACAACGGCCTGGGCATAAAACCAGAGGACCGCAAGCGCATTTTCGATATGTATTACCGCGTGCCGACGGGCAATGTGCACAACGTCAAAGGCTTTGGTCTGGGTTTGAGCTACGTCAAATTGATGGTCGAAGCCCACGGCGGCACTATCGATGTGCAGAGTGAATACCGGCGTGGCACTACAGTGGTCTTGCACTTTCCGGTTGTGTCTGTTAAATGAGAAAATGAGATTTATAAAGTGCCAGGCACATGGTGTTAAACGAGAAATAAATGGAACACGGGTGGAACGGATTTGACGGATTTGACGGATTGCAGCGGATTTTCTATGCTGATTTGTAAATGAAATGTTTAGTATTTGTAGTCATTTCGGTCGCCTGTTTTCGGCGTACCGGAATCTTTTCGTGCCTACCGTGAATTAAAAGATGCCGGTATTCGATAAAAAGCATCGAAACCGGCATGACTTCTCGAAAATAATCTATAAAACAGAATTTGTGAAAATCACTTGAAAGAAAATCCGTTCAATCCATCAAATCCGTGTTCCATAAACCAGGAGAGCCCCCAATGCCACAACCGACGAAGGTCCTGCTCGTCGAAGACGATCCCAATCTCGGATTCCTGTTGCAGGAAAATCTCGAATCCCACGGCTACACCGTAAAGCTGTGCACCGACGGCGAGCAGGGAAAGCTTGCATTTTTTGCAGAAGTGTGGGATTTGTGCCTGTTTGATGTCATGTTACCAAAGAAGGACGGTTTTACCCTGGCGCTGGAAATCCGTGAAAAAGACCAGCGCGTGCCAATTATTTTTCTCACTGCCAAATCCCTGAAAGAAGACCGCATTGAAGGCTTGAAAATTGGCGCCGACGATTACATATGCAAACCCTTCAGCATGGAAGAACTGCTGCTGCGCATACAGGCCGTTCTGCGTCGTACCGGGACTTCCGGCGCTGCAGTGAACGGCGGCGTTTACCAGTTGGGGACGTTTACGTTTCACGTGGACGAACAACGCCTGTACTCGGAATCTGCCACCTACAAACTCACCACCAAAGAATCGCAATTGCTGCACCTGCTGTGCAAAAACAGAAACGCTGTACTCTCCCGCGAAGACGCCCTGCTCACTATTTGGGGTGAAGAAAACTACTTCACTGGCCGCAGCATGGACGTGTTTATCTCCCGCCTGCGAAAATATCTTCAATCCGATGATGACGTGGAAATCCGTACGGTGCATGGTACGGGTTTTAAGTTGGTTGTGCGATAAAGCTCTCGAATATAATGTCCGAAGTATTGCCAAAATTCTAAGCATAAAAAAATATTGATTTTATTATCAATAATATTTATCATGATAACGCCATTTCTATTGAGCTGCCGATTTGATAATAGAGAACCAACTTGCATTTGCTCATCTTTTATAAGCCTTGTTTCATGAAAGAAAAATTCAAGTCAATGACCAATCAGAATCTGATATTTGCTACATATCAGCAAAGTATCTTAAATTCTTTTTCTGGATTAAGTTATTATTAATAAAATTCTTATGTGGCTTGCATTTGTTATCAATTGCTTTCTTACGAGAGTCACATAACAACAAGCTGGCAAAACGGTCGTTCACTCACGTACCTAATTTGCAGAGTCAGGAGACTTCATGAAAACGCTCATCACTGAATTCATCAGCCTAGACGGCGTCATACAAGCTCCAGGGGGAGCAAGCGAAGATACCGACGGTGGTTTCAGTCATGGCGGGTGGTCGATGAAGTATTTTGACCCTGTGGTTATGGGTGGCATGTACGCTGAGCTCGCGGCGAAGAGTGACGTGCTTTTGCAGGGACGCCGTACCTATCAGGTCTCGGCTGATACCTGGCCCAGCCGCTCAGGGGACCCGTTCACCGATTGGATCAATCGAGTCCAAAAATACGTAGTGTCCGATACGCTCACCGAGAAAGACACGATATGGAATCCCACTACGATTATTCGTGGCACCGACTTCTTGAAGACGGTGAATGAACTATGCGCGCGGCCGGGAGGCTACATTTACGTCTATGGCAGTGCAATGATGGTCAGATCGCTGCTCGCCGCCGACCTTGTCGATGAATTGCTACTTACGATCGAACCGATCATCCTCGGCGGGGGCAAAACGATTTTTGCCGAGAACGGAAAGATGATCCCTTTCACGTTGGAGTCAACCGTCAAAGCCGGCACGGGCGCACAAGTTTGCCGATATATGCGTGAACGGTAGCCCATCGTGGAACCGGAGCGTTATGTGCTTTAGTAATTAACAGTATCTAATTTGTGAAATAACCATTCCTTTAATCATATTTCATAAAAGGTTATTCAAAGGTTAAGAATATCTAGTCTACGAGCAATATTTTTCGTAACGTTCAAATTATGTTTTGTATGAAACGACCAAGACTTAAATTTGAAATGGTCCAAATATGCATAGAAGAAAATTAATATTTAGTGTTTTTGCGCTTTATCCATTGAATTTATTAGCAAAATTTCAAGCTTTTAGCTCATCAAAAACTGGCAAGGGTTTTAAGGTAGCTGCCGGAGAATCCCGATTCGGTGAGCAGTATAAAATGAAGGGTGTCACCTTTAACACATTGGACATTAAAATATCTTCCTCAGATACAGAAGGGGATTTTGCAGTTTTTGAACAAACAGGCTTGACCCCAAAAGGTGGACCGCCTTTGCACATTCACCCGTTCCAAGATGAATGGTTTTATGTTGTGAATGGAGAATATTTCTTTCAAGTTGGAACAGATCAACATCGGCTCACTGCTGGTGATATGATATTTCTACCACGAAAGATTCAACATGCATTCGTCCAACTTACAGAAAAAGGTAAAATGGTGGTTTCATATCATCCAGCAGGAAAAATGGAAGCTTTTTTCAAAGTGACAAATGAATGGAAATCCCCTCCCTCAAAAATGGAAATAGACAAGGTATTTGCTGAACATGACATGAAAGTTGTGGGACCGCCCTTAAAATATGAATAAAAACAGCATTAAATTTCTAATATTTTTTTCCGAAGATTGCCAACAATTGCAAATTTGAATTGATTTGTAAAAATAATTATAATGACTTTCTCTCTTTAAATATGGGTTTTAATTTCTTACAATTTTGTCCAATTTAAGTAAAGGGCATTATGTTTGTGGTTTATTATTTACACATAACAGGTCTTTGCACTTGAAAAAAAACGCATTTCGGCTCTTTGGTATTTTATTAAATCGCGGTAAAGTAATGGTGTCGTCTAATTCATCGTCGCAGTATTTTTTTCAGATGAATTCTAGTCATTAGGGGCGTGAATCACGTTATAACAGGAGGCAGATGAACAATGCAAATTCATTATCTTGAAATCGTCAAAAAAGATGTTGAAGCGGTTTGTGCCGCTTATGCAGCAACGGGTGGTATCAGTTTCGGAGAGCCTGACGCTATGCTTGGCAATGCACGTACGGCTGCTCTTCCAGACGGCGGCATTATTGGTATTCGGGCTCCAATGCATGAGGCAGAAGAGCCGATCATCCGCCCATACTGGCTGGTAGATGATATTAATACAGCATTGGCAGCAGCATTAAAATCGGGTGCAGAGGAAGCGCATCCTCCGCTGGAAATTCCTGGTCATGGTACATTTGCAATCTATATCCAGGGCGGCGTCCATCATGGATTGTGGCAACGTTTATAAAACAACGACGGCACCGTGACCATCGGCAGACTGAATCCAATTCATCACAACAACAAACACTACGCAGTTTTCTGATCAATAATGTCGGTGCTGGATCGATCAATGAAGGATTTGGCGACATACCATTTTCCGTGATGCACGATTACGTGCAGGATGTATTGGATTTAATCAAATGGACAAATGGTGATACGAGCACAATACGGGGAAAAAACGGGCAGAAGCCGGGTATCTCGAATCGTTCAATTTCAATTATTTCGGAGTGGGGTGGAGGTTAACCAATTTCATTGGGCTAAGTCGTTCGTAGTGGAGACTTTAGTCTCTTTACTCACTTTCCTGCCGGAAAAAGGCTAATGCCTTCACTACGAACCTGTTCGAATCTTAATTCAATGGAAATTGACTACCGACTGCCTACAGCCTACAGCCTCAAATCATCTATCCTGCCACCGGCTTTACAGCCTGAATACTCGACGACACGAGATAATCATGCACATTGCTGCCGGGCACCCATTCTTTGATAAATTCTTTACTGGCTTCGTTGGGTTGAATTAGGATATCGCTGAAGCCTGCTTCCTTCAATATTTTTTCCAAATCATCCAACAGTGGCGCACCGGCCATGCAGGCCGAATAGAGCTCCATATTTTCCCGTGCTTCCGTTGGCAATTCTGCAGTCGCGACGATGTCGGAGATGGCCAGCCGGCCACCTGGTTTGAGCACACGCAAGGCTTCGCGGTAAACTTGCGGTTTATCGGGAGAAAGGTTGATGACACAATTGGACATTACCACATCGATGGTATTGTCAGCCACCGGCAAATGCTCGATTTCACCAAGGCGAAAAGTAACGTTTTCCACTCCCATTTTCTCTGCGTTTTCACGGGACTTGCCAATCATTTCCGGCGTCATGTCCACACCGATGACCGCTCCGGTTTCACCGACAGACTTGCCTGCGAGAAAGCAATCGAATCCGCCACCGCTGCCGAGATCGACGACCTTTTCACCCGGTTTCAAGGAGGCAATCGCCTGCGGGTTGCCGCAGCCCAGTCCCATATTGGCGCCTTCGGGAACAGCGTCCAGCTCTTCCTGCGAATAGCCCAATCCACGGGAAATCTCTTTAAAATCAGGGACTTTCTGATCACCACAACAGCAGCTCTGGCCATCAGTTTCTGCGATATCGGCGTAATTTTTCCGCACAACATTTAAAATGTGTTGTTTATTTTCTTGTGACATGGTATTTCTCCTGGTTGTAAAATTCTGTGTTTACTTTGTAGACGTTAAAAATGCAAAAAGACGCAAAAAAAAAGATTTGAAAGAGCCACGCACTTCCGAAGTGCCTGGCTCTTGATTTCATAATGACAGAACAGGTATAAAAGTAAAAATTGGCATCAGAAATACAAGTGTAAGAAGAATTTGGATAGAAATTTTAGGATGGGCACTACGGAGCTGGTTCGCCATATTAATCTATGTTAAATTTCCGCAGCCGGTAGCGCAGGGTTTCGCGGGTCAGATGCAGGAGGCGGGCGGCTTTGGCTTTGTTGCCTTCGGCCATTTCCATGCTTTTTTGCAATAGGGCTTTCTCCACCGCTTCGAGAGAAATGCCGGTTTCCGGAATACTCACCGTCATACCGCTATTATCCTGCTGCAAATGAAAACCACTGAGTTCCTGACGACGGCCGAGATGCAGGAATGCAGTCGAAATCTCGCCTCGCTGCCCCATCAGCACAGCCCGCTCGATGGCATTTTTCAATTCGCGGACATTGCCCGGCCAGGGATATTCCTGCAGCAGCTTTTTGGCATCGGTTGAAAAACCGTTCATCCGGCAGCCATGCTCATTATTGAACTTGCGGTGGAAGTGATCGGCAATGACCAGCACATCCTGTCCACGTTCGCGCAAGGGCGGCAGGTGCAGGGACAATACATTGAGACGAAAATAAAGATCTTCACGAAAGTGGCCTTCTTCCACTGCTTTTTCAACATCGCGATTGGTGGCCGCCATAATGCGCATGCTGACACGGATATCCTCGGTTCCGCCAAGCCTGCGAAAGACTTTTTCTTCCAATGCCTTCACAAGTTTCACCTGCAGACGAATATTCAGGTCACCGATCTCATCGAGAAAAAAGGTGCCGCCGTCGGCCAATTCCAGCAGTCCTTTTTTCGTGCGCTGTGCATCGGTAAAAGCGCCCTTTTCATAG
>QQUM01000399.1 GCA_008501545.1 Calditrichota bacterium | reverse complement strand
TGTCATTAGGCAGAAAGTGAACACCGCAGTATGGGCAAAAATTGATTAATGGATCCGCGGGCAATACTTTGCGGCATGTCGGGCATGTTTTTTCATCAGTCATGGTAAAATCAACCTTTAAGCGGGATAGCTAAGAAAATTGTTCGGTTTATCAGAATAAACAGGTCATTTGAGGCGTAGATAAAGATTGAAAGATAGGAAGATGAATTGTGGAATGCAAGTCTTTGGATGTATTGAATTAATAATTTAGTTTGATGAATCATCCAGAAGCTCATGAATGGTTTCTATGAGCTCAGTAGAATCAGAACTTTTTATAATATAAGCATCGGCAGACCAGGCTTGTAAATCCTGTTTGTATTCAGCATAAGAAGTGTGGATAACAATTTTAGTATTTTTATTGATGGTCAAGATATGCTTTATGGCTTGAAGTCCGTTGTCGCTGTCCAGCTTTAAATCGACGACGGCAAGATCAAATTTTTCTTCACCCGCCAGGTTTTCGACTTCATTGCAGTTGGCAGCTGCTGCGATTGCAAAACCTTCCCGGGAAAGAATGTCACTGTAAAGAGCACGTTGCGGTGCTTCGTCTTCAACTATTAGGATTTTTTTCATAACCAGAAACTCAAATTGCTGTGTATTTTGTATTGCCTGATATTAATGGGAATTAAATTTAAAGGCAAAAGAAAAATTCGTCATTAAATTATGCCACCATATTATGGTTATCGTAGTATTTAACCGGAAGATAAAAAAAACTGCTCACATAAAGAACATGAACAGTTAAGAAGTCTCCCCCATGGAGTCGCGCATTATGTGATCTCTGCACCTCGGTCACATTTTTGATCCCGGAAAGAAACTGGAAGCACTCCGGCTTTTTATTTTTCGTGTTCTTTCCATGTTCGTCAATTAGAAAGTTAAAGGAGAAAGTTCCAATAGGGATTGAACAGCATCACGAACATCCTTCTCATTTACGGGATGGTATAGAACATGATCGCTGTTTGTCTCTTTGTTGGCATGGGAATTTAATACGGCGATAACATGAAGTTCATTGTATTTCTTTTTGATTTTCCGAACTGTCTTTGTTATCGACTTTCCCTCCCGTGCATAACCGCTGTATTCTCCATCGAGAAAAATGAGTCTCGGTTTCTTTCTACGAATCATTCTCATTAGCATCGCTTCATCCTCAGCGATTTCTACTTTATACCGGGTTGATAGAGCGAGATACATGCGCATTTGGGTTTCAAGGTCCTCATTGAGGATGATGATTCTTTTCATTGCGCTTCCGCCCATGTTTTTTTGTTACCGCGAAGGAGTTACTTCAATAATTTAGCGGCATGGAAAAAGGTCTGCGGAAGATTAAACATGGGACACGGAAATGATAAATCCGTAATAATTAAGCTAAAGTTTAATAGAATTTATACTTGAGGTTTGTATTACAAGGTGGGATTTATTTTAAAAGCAACACGCTGACTGATGTGAAGTCTGCAGAAAGCTATTTTTTGAAATTTTGTCTGTTTTGCACTTAAGAAAATACTTATGCAAACGGAGAATGGTGCTGAGCTGACTGTGTTGCAGGTTTCGCGTTGAATATCAGCGGGACCTTCCTTTCTACTCGCTTTCTGAGAAAGCGCAGTGCGGCACTCCACTCTGCTTAAGTCGAGCAGAACTAGCCTTAAAATGTTCCAGTGGGAGTTTTATAAAATTCAGGAGTTACTTTTCTTAACGCAGCAACCCAGAGAGCAATCCAGTGTTGATCTTGCGCCGCGAGACGTAAATCGCTATAGGATATTTTTAGCAAACGGATGAGTGCTTCGCAGTAATCATTTTCAATTGTGCGCAAAGGTGAACGCCCCCGCCGCGGTTGTGAGCCAAGCTGGGCTTCTTCTATCATAAATTTATGGGTAAGAGCAAAATACCGCCATATCCGCAAAAGTTTTCCAGGGGTTATGCCATAAATTTGTTTGCAAAGATAGTCGAGTTTGAAGGATGAACAATGGACCGTTTTTTCAAGATATTTTCGCTGTATTTCGTTGGCATGCTTTACCGGCAATGAGTCGAAAGCTTTGATAAGCAAGCCTTCATTGTATGTATAGGGTGGAGAGACCCTGAGTGGCACGAACCAATCTAGATAGAAAAAATTTACTCTCCTGGCGGCAATTAAATTGATCCAGGTCAGAAATTTTTTATCGTTGCAGTTATGGATAAAAATAGTCCCGCCGGGTTGCTCAAGAGGAGGTCGCTCATCCGGTTCAACTCTGCCTGTGACCACACTCGACGCTTTTGTTTTATGCGGTAGCGCTTCGTAAAGGGCCAAACTTTGGTCTGCATTCGATGGGTCGACTATGAAAATTGACGGCGTATTGTCGGGAGTATATGCATCGATATGATGCAAATTGAATTGCGGTGATGTTAAAAACGGCAAACGCGAATGCTCTCCAAAATCATCAAAAACGAGATTGATCGCCATTGTACCATGATTCATTTCTTCCCCGTCCTGGGTGTTGTGTTCATTCAAATCCTGCGAAAAAATGTCCCTCGGAATGAGGCAGTTCACTTAGGTGGGCGCGCACGTGAAAAACTGCTTTCCTTCCACCAGGTTTTGGGAAAATTAAAGTTATTGCAGCCAATTGAAAATGAAATTTAATAAATCGTGAACCAGTTGCAAGCCGATTTATAAATAAGAATTATTGAACCGATGTTATTGAAAAAACTAATTCTTGTTATAATTATTCATTAATTAACATTTCGTTTTCTACCCAATCATCCCATCCACCAGGATAAATTGCTATCTTTTTACAATCTGCTTCAGACAACCTGCGTGCAAGTAATTCGGCTTTGTCGCAATGGACACCATTACAAAAAATTATGAGTTTTTGTTCTTTTAAATTCCATTGGGCAGATAAACTGTCCAAATTATTTATATCAGGCGGTATATTTATCGCTTCTCCAATCGTGCCATACAAGTATTGCATTTCAGAACGCGCATCGATAAGCAATGCATCTTTCGATTGAAGCGCCTGCTGGACATCTTTAAAGTTGACTCGGGTAAAAGCTCTTTCGTTGTTCCCGGTTTCTGCTGGTTTTGGTAATGTAAGTGAAAGGAAAGCAACAAGGAAAAAGAAAATTGTAACGAAACCCACAGACGATTTCCTGCTTTTTTCTTGTGAGATGAAGAAGATTCCTGTGAACATACCAAGAAGGAGAATGTAATGCCCCCATAATGGGAATTGTGAAAAAACCGGCAATTGTCCAAAGCAACCGCAATCGAGATTTCTTATTTGGCTATAAGCAGTGATAACCAAAAAAAGCACAGGAACAACGGTGAGAATGCGTAAAGGTTTCAACCAGAGCAGGATGACCATATTTATCTCAAGAACTGCGATAGCTATGACAAACAAAGATGCCATATCCGGTGGAAGATAAAACAATTCAGAGAGCGCCCTGGAAGTCGCAGTGAAACTCGTTAACTTTCCCGCTGTTGACAGCAAGAGAATAAAAGTCAGAAGAGATTTAATTGTAAGTTGCATGATTATCTGTTTTTTATCTGGAGACATAACTTTCTTTCTAAATTACAACGCGTTATATAAATTAAAATCCGATCCCGGTTTTCTACAAAAATTATCGTGCCGTTTGACCGGGGTAATCACCTTCGCAACCAAAATGGTTGTACAAAATGGCCGCGTTTTTTGGCGAGTATAAGAAAATAAATACCCGCAATAACGCAAACAATTAAGGCAAATATGGACGCCTCAGCGCCAAAATTTCCTCCGGTGATCAATTCGGGCCCGGTCAATTTTCCATTGAGTAATCCTCTGACAGTGTGTCCTGAAACTGCCACACCAAAAATTCCACCCTGCGTAAAATTCCAGGCAAAATGCAAACCGATGGCGAGCCAGAGCTTGCGGGTATACATAAATGCCGCTCCAAGCAAAATACCAGCCTCCAATGCAATGGCGATACTACTGTACAGTGTTGCATTTGGATTTGCAGCATGACCAAAACCGAAAAGTGCAGCTGAAACCGCGATTGCGATCCAACTGCCAAGACTTTCCTGCATTATTCGGAAAATGATACCACGAAAGATAATTTCCTCGATAAAACCTGCAGAAAGTGAAGTGTAAAAGGGGATGATGAGCACAGATAAATTATGTACATTTGTTACGGTATAGCCTCCACTTATCCAGATTATGGCAATGACGATTGAAAAGAGTCCGGCGCCAATTGCAATGCCTAAAAAGAGTTCTTCCAACGCACCCGCGCGGGATAGCTCGTTCTCTTTCCTTTTTTCTATATATAATACAAAGGCACTGTAAGCCAGCATTGCTGCGATGATCGTAATGATTGTTTTTGTGAGTTTCCATAGTTCGGGTACAAGTTCACCGAAAAGTGCCTGACCTGCAGCGGTCATTAATTTTGCAGTTACCATCGTTGCTAAACTAACCATTACAATGGCAATGATGGCACGAACGAGTGGAAACATAATTATTCGCCGGGCTATGCTTTGTTCAGATGGTTTTGATTCAGACATCAGAATTCCTTTTTAAATTGGTAAAATTAATTTACTTGTTCGGTCAAAACGTAAAATAAATCTGTGGCAACCTGCCAGTTTTCATTCGAAGCAGCTTGAAAGGATTGCGTTTGCCATTGTGTTGTCGGGCGGATGAATTGTAAGGCGTCGTTAAACCGCACTTGTACAGGCATGTTAAAATCATTGACGTTTGCCATCCAGCGAAACCTTACCTGATTCTCTTCGAATTTGTACTGCAAAACAGGGAGATCGGGATAATATAGATATTGTTCAAATATCGGGCGTAAATCGCGATTGAGTTGGTTGTTGAAGTAGGTGATAACATCAACTGTCCAGATGTTTTTATAGTTGAAATGTTCTGAATAATCTCTAATTAAATCCCACCAGCGTGCATCATCATCAACAACGTGGCGTAGTGTGTTGAGAAAAAGTGCTCCTTTAAAATACTGATCGATGGTTGGCCAATTGTTGACTGCTGTCGGCCCGATAATTGGCTCTTTATTATGAATCTTCGATTTGTAGCCGTTTAAATACTTCAACGCACTTTCGTATCCAAACTGGCACTCAACGTACACACCTTCAGCATAAGTCGTCCAGCCTTCGTGGATCCAGGCATCGGAGACATCGTTTGCGCTTACACTGTTACCAAACCATTCGTGGCCGCTCTCGTGAATGATGATAAAATCGAATTTATCGCTTATGCCAACACCTGTCCAATCGCGGCCGAGATAGCCATTTTGGTAGCCATTGCCGTAGGCGACTGCGCTTTGGTGTTCCATCCCTGCGTAGGAAACCTCCACAAGTTTGAACCCATCGCGCGGAAATGGGTAGTTGCCAAAATGCTTTTCATAGCATTCCAGCATTGGGATGACCTGGGAAAATTGTCTTTTCGCTGCCTGCAAATGGTAGGGCAGGACAAAGTAGTCGATGGCCACGCCTCCCAATTTTTCAGAAAAGTGTGTGTATTTGCCTATATTCAGGGCGACAGAATAATTGTTTATTGGATAGTGGACTTTCCAGTTATAGCGTGTATAGCCATCACCGATATCTTCTTTACCCAAAAATTTTCCATTGGAGACATCGGTTAATTCCGAGGGCACAGCCACGTGAATCAGCATGCTGTCCACTTCGTCCGGTTGCTGATCCTTGTTTGGCCACCACAGGCTGGCGCCAATATTCTGGCATGCCGTAAATACCCATGGGTTCCCGAGTGAATCCTCAGAAAAAACCAAACCACCAAATCGACCGGCTTCTTTCGGATAGCCGGAATAGTAAAAATCGATGGAATAGGTTGCACCTGCTGACAAAGTTGTCGGAAAATCGATAAAGACCGCGTTGAATTCACGTGAATAGGTCAGCGCCTTGCCTTCGAATAAAATACTGTCAATGGCCATGTTGGCAAACAAATCGATTTGAATGCGATTGTCCTCTTTTAGCATGGTGAACTGGATCGTATTTTTGCCACTCAAATATTTATTGGCAACATCCACTTTGATGTTGAGATCATAAGTGCGCAAATCATTATTCGCGCGATAGGGACCGTAGCTGCCGCGCAAGCTGTCTGCCCTGGTAAAAGCCATTTTAGCTTCGACTGGATTTACCAAATCTGCATCGAATCGCAATTGCAGTGTATCGGTAGCCATCGTCGCCACAAACTGCAATGCACGATAATTTTTAGCATGGATGGTGAGTTTTTCTCGAAGCAAAGTGGATGGCAGCGAAATCGCGCCATGCACATCGGAGCGTAAGACGAGCGTGCTGCCTTCATTAAAAAGGATTGCCCCTTCGATGGGTGTATTCGTGTTGGAATCCAGAAGCGTAATGATGGTTTCCCTTTGTTGGTCGCAACGAAACAGTGCAATAATGGCCAGCAAAAATATAAAATGATATTTTGCCATGATTCTTCCTTCCATAGGTGCGACGCACTTCAATCTGGAGTTTCCAGGCAACATCAGAGGTTTGCAAGCCTCTCGGAAAGAAGTGCGTCGCACCTGGCTAAGTTTATTTTTTAAGTTATTTTTGACACGCCCCCAACGAATCATTCTTTAAAATGCTTGTCTGCAAAATCCATGTAGTTCCGCCAATCATAATCGGTGACACCATGCTTGCCGCTTCGAATATGATAACCGATAGTTCCGGAACTGGATTTATTAACGACGGGCATTGTTTTCGCGGGCAAACCGGTACGTCCGAGCAGTTCGTAAACCGGACTCGCGTGTAATGCAGATAAGAACTCACCTTTGGGATCGGCCCAACGATCTTCTGCTGCACTGGCGATATAAACCGGTCGTGGCGCAATGAGCGCGACCAGCATGTGCTGGTCGATTGGGAGTTCATCTTCTTTGTTATTAAAATTTTTAAAGTTTTCACAAAACCAGTGTGGAAAGTTG
>QQUM01000653.1 GCA_008501545.1 Calditrichota bacterium | reverse complement strand
ATCCTTTTTCGAACCGGGCAATCACCTCGATTTTCATCGAATTCAGCTCGACGGATTTCAGACTGCGGTCGCCGCTATTCCCAAAAAGTATTTTGTTGTTATGAAAATATATCACATTCGGATCGAGCACTGCATCACCGGAGAGCCATTCTTCCGCTTGCCCGTGAACATAACGCCAAATCACGTTTTTTCGTGAATCGGTTATGTATATCCGACCTGCATCGTCAATGGCAATATCATTGAGAAAAAAAGAGCCGGGGATGATGTGACGCTGCAAAATCGTGTTCGTGTTCAAATCAATTTCGGCAACGGCGTTTCTTTCGGCAGTAAAAAGCTTGTCATCATGGATCGTCATGCCCAGTGGATTATTCAAGTTGTCAACCCAGCGCAAATTGAGGATTTCTCCATTCAACGAGACTTTTGAGATGAATTGCTGTACGGCCGAATTGCCGACATTAAACTGATCAAAATTCGTAACATAAAGCACGTCTCTTTTGGTATCGTATAAAACGGATTCGGCTGTGGTGAATACTTTTTCTGATTCCCACATTTTTTTCATTCCTTCAGCCATTGCAACGTGTTTCGCATCCTGGAACATGAATCCCCAGCCACCAAATGTTTCGCCGATAATCAGCATGAGTTCATTCTCGCCTTTCTGCAGTGGCAATAGCACCGAATCGAACAAACCGATAATGCCCTGGAAGGCCGCACCGCGCCCCTGATACGGACTGCTACCGTTGAAAAGTTGTTTTCCATTGAGAAAAATGACGATCCAGTCACTGTAACCGAATTTGAATTCTTTGTTGTGCTGTTTTTTGGATGAGATCGTGGTTTTTGCAAAAACGAAATCTGGCTCTCGACCACGACGTTGAATCGCCCGGGAAATGTTGATCAATCCTGATTTCTCGCAGGCTACTTTTTGCCATTCGATGTCATGAATTCCTTGTTGTTCGGGTGTTTTTTCCAGGTCGATTTGGGTATATTTAAAAGATTGGGAGATGTGCCAATCGGTCAACAAGCCTGGCGGTGTTGGTTGCATGTGTGGCGTTTCAAAATTAAGTGTCGCTGATGTATCAATTTTGAAGTTCGAAAACCAGGCGGATCCATTCGCCGGTGCTGTCAAAACAATGCTGCCTTTGCTTCTGCCATGTTGCAGATAATCGATTTTCAACGTTTGTGTGTCCGTTTCTCCTATTGTGACTCTGGCTTGTGAACCGGATACCGCCAATTTAAAATGCACCCATTCGTTGGTTGGGATATCGATGCCGCTGGTAAATCCGTCGCCGTTATAAAGTTGCCAACACGCTTCGTTATTGAAAACAGGCGTATATTGCAATGCGTCCGGTGAAATGCGGTTCAAGTGAGGGCGAATGTAAACATTCTCGGCGTTTGCCCTTGATTGCGCACGAAAACGAATCCCCGGATATGAGCGCTGTCCGGTCACAGCGATGTCGAATTCGATGACGCCGTTTTCGAACTCGATATTCTTTAGTGCAGCTGATCCGGTGAGACTTTTTCTGCCGAGATGTTCAACAATATTACCGTTAAATAGTTGCCAGTTTTCCTCTTTAAATTCTTGAATTTCCTCTTGTGCGCTGAGTGTGGACAAGAACACAAGGACAGATAAAAGAAAAAGGATTTGCATTCGATTCACAAACTGCAATCTGCGACGGACCATGTTTTCCTCCGTTCGTTTAAAGCACTGCCGTTAAAATATATTGCATTAAAATGACGTCAGTGGGATCGGGGGTCGTATAATTGCCACCGGTAAAGACGACCACCATGTTCAGTTCAGGAAAAACGTGAATGTACTGTCCACCCCATCCTCTCGCTGCATATGAAGCATAACTGTGCGTGTCGATCTCGTAAGTCCGCAACCACCAGAGGTAGCCGTAATTCCAGTTGGAATTGATAGCGATGTGATTCTGGATTGATTTCTCGATCCATTCACTGGAGATAATCTGCTCACCCTGCCACTTGCCCTCGTTTAAATATAAATATCCGAATTTCGCCATATCGCGGGGAAGCATATCCAGGCCGCCGCCAGCCTGGAAAGTGCCGTTGGGATAGCGCCACCAGGTGTAATCGGAAATTCCCAGTGGTGTGAACAGGTATGTCTCGGCGAATTCATCGAGGGGCATTAAACTGGCGTTTTCAATAATTTTTCCCAACGTAATTGGAAGCCCGCTGTTGTAAGTAAACTCTGTTCCGGGTTCTGCCTCCATCGGCAGTGCGAGCGCGAAATGGACGGGATCGCTGCTTTGGTTCATGGCGACGTGGTCATTGCGTTCATCGGAATAGGGGTAGGACCATTCGTCAAATTGCAACCCGGCGCTCATTGTAAGGAAATGCTCGATAGTGAATCTTTCTTTTTGATCGTTGTGCACATCGTGGTACTGCGGGAAGTACGGGAGAACGCGTTCGTCTTCGCTTTGAATAAATTGCTGATCGATGGCAATACCCATAAGCGCTGAGGTAATACTTTTGGTGTCCGATGCAAGAAAATGGCGCATGCTGCGATTGAATTCGGTGGAATACCCATCGGAATTGACACCGCTGAAATACTCCTCCAGAACGAGTTTGTCATCCTTTATAATGAGGACGCTGTGCACTCTTTTGTAAAGGCCGAGATGTATGCGGATTAATCCATCGCTGATCGTCTGTTCGTCCAATCCGACGTCGGCCAGGCTTGCCGTCTCCCAGCCATCATCGATTTGTTCGGGAATGGTGTAGGTATAAATTGGCGGGCTTACAGGATTTTCCTCTTCACAGCCTGCTGAAATTATTGCAATGAGAACGACTAATACGGTTCTTCCCCCAATTGTTTTTATGTTTTTTAAAAGTACCATTTTTGCCTCCAGCTTTTCTGAATGCAATCCACTATATTTTTTAGGAAAAGGTTAAAATGCTTCATTCAAAATCCAGCCGATGATATCTTCTTCTCGAAATTCCTGCCTACGGCTAATTTTAAATGACCTGATTTCAGATCGAAAACTGTCGACCATCGCGTGGTTGGAACCGATGCTTTTTGTAGTAAATAAAAAGCAGTATTTTCCTGCAGTACGCCCTCTGATTCTTGCAAGGATTGGTACGTCGTGGTGTACCGCCAGCAAGGCGCCTCCTGCCAGTTCTGCAAACCCGAAATCACAAAATTTGTCGTCACTTGCCATGGTGCAGTATTCTCGATTATCTCCATTTCTCCACCATTAAACTCAACAATGACCGAGCGGCCGGATGAATCGGCGATGAGGTAATGAATGGGTGGTTCCTCCATACGAATGTTGTATTGTTTGATCAATGCTACCGCTTCTTCTGTTGATGCGGCGTAATCCAGAACCAGACGGATGAGCTGCAATTCGCCGATGGTTACTTTATCAGGTTGCATGGGAGCCCGCGCTTCCGGCACCGCATTCATGCCGATAGCAACGCCCGCTTCGTTAATTCCATCGAAGGGAAAAAAAGGCAGTGTGCGCAACGTCGTCTGATTAACGGGATAATCCGGGGATTCGGTATGATCGTATGCAAAAAACGTGAGATCGACTGTGGAAACTGAAGCATATCCATCTGGCGGATCGGTGAATACAAGGAAATATGTCGATGGCTCCGGCCAGTCGTAATTCCGACCGAGCCAGCGATTCTCCCCACCAAATGCTGAAAAACATGTGCACGCGAAATTTTTGGCTGCTGTGCTAAAGGAAGTGGCAACCGGCATGCTGCCCGTTTGCAAGTAGGAATCGAAGTGATAATCGGCTGTGTAGTTGAGTGTGAATAGCGGGTAGTCGTCAACCTGCATCACGACACCGAATGATGTTTCCTGAGTTTGATTTGTGGATGAAGTCGGCGTTTCTTCGGTGGTGCAGCCACTTAAATAAAACACACATAAAACAGTCAGCAACATGGAAAAGCGATGCAGATGGTTTCCCACTGTCGCCTGGAATACCGATGATTTACTACTTACACTTTTCAGCATTGCTGTTTTTGAGATGACAGAATGTGTTCGATTGAGACGATTTGATTTCATAGCCCGTTCTCATTTTTTAGAATTATAAATCCAGTGCAGCCATATTTTTTTTGTTTGAATATAAGGTGATGAATTCTTTTACCGATGTTTTGTTCTGCAACGTCATATTTCAACTCCGGAAATGTAAAATGAGAAAAAAGGTCAACCGACAACACGCCTTTGTGTCCAGTTATTACGCACACAAAACGTCGATCAATGTGCAACTGCCGGAAGGATGTATTCAACTAAAAGTGTTTGAATTGACAGTGTTTCTTCGGTGTAGTAATTCCCGCCTGTCGTGACAAAAACCGTATCGTAATCCGGTAAAATAATGATCCATTGTCCGCCCCAGCCAGATGCTGCATAAGCATTCACCGCTACTCCATCGATGTCATTCCACAACCACCATTTGTAACCGTACCCGTCTGAATCAAACCAGTAGTCATCGAGTTCATTGTGTCGATGGATCGAATTTTCTGTCCATGCCTGCGAGATGATTCTTGCATTTTGCCAAACGCCACCATTGAGAAACAGATAACCGAATTTTGCCATATCCCTCGGTCGAAGACGCAGATCACCGGAACAAAAGACGACATCAGCTGATATCATTTGCCATTCAAAGTCGGTGATGCCCAGTTTGCTGAAAAGATAATCTTCGGAAAAGGTATCGAGGCGCATCAGGCTGGCTTTTTTAATGATTTCGCCAAGCACGTTTGTGTTGCAGTTTTTGTATTCAAAGACAGCGCCCGGTGAATGGACAAAATCTTTGGCGAGAATGAAGCGAATCGGGTTCCTGCTGTTAAATAAACGGTTCATATCGTTTACTGGATCAAAATAGGAAGTTGATTCATCGTCCCATTCAAGACCGGATGTCATCGTCAACAAATGGTTCAGGGTCAGATTGCCTTTTTCCGGATTTGTGCTTAACAGATCCGCGTGTTCCGGAAAGAAATCGAAAACCTTTTGCTCGACCGACTCGATGAATCCCTGTTCGATAGCGATGCCGATAAGTGCCGATGTGAAACTTTTGGTGGCGGAACAAAGATTGTGTGTATCACTGCGATCGAAGCCGGTTTCGCCGGTGTACTGCGCTAAATTGAATTTGTCACCGGTAAAGTATTTTTCAAACACCAACTTACCATTTTTAATTATTAATAAGCTGTGGATGTTGTGCTCGTTCGTCTCATCCAGGCGAGTCATCAGATTCGTTAACGGCCCTTCATCGATACCAACCTCAGTCAGGGATGCAACTGTCCAGCCATCTCCTGTTTCTTCCGGGATTGTAAAATTATATACAGGCCCCGGATCGACGGTTTTTTTGCTGCATGAAACTGGTAAAGTGAGTGAAAATAGGATAAAGAATTTTAGAATATGGAAATACCGAGAAAGTGATTTTTGCATTTTCAATCTTTGTGTCACATCCATCGGGCTCTCCAAATTTTTGTCGTATTAACTTCTAGAAGTTATGTTGCTTAATTCATGAACACCAGGATTGGGCAGGGGGGATCTCCTGCACATCGTTCACTTGGCGCGTTGCATGAATAAAGCTGGTTATGTTGCCTCACTGACCTTCAGCCTGGGTTTGATGTCTTGTATTGGTTAGGGCATTTATTGGATTATCAATTCTTCATCGCGACCAACTGTCGTTGTTTAACGCAACCTGTGGTACCCGAAAATCCGGATCAAGTTGTATATATAGTGGTCTTGCATCACTGGTAAAAGAAAGCGATTGGGAGCCTGTTTTTGTTGTGTTCACCTCAATGATGGTCATCTCTCCCTCAGGCGAGGTTCTGTAACCCAGAGCTGTAAATATTTCGTAGTCTTTATCAGACTCGGCATTGAACTCTACACTGGTTTCATAACCATTGCCATTTTGTTGAATGACAACATTTTTTATCGAAAGATCGATTTTGGCATTGTTTTTAATCCATTGATCAAGGTATTGTTCCACAGGAATTCCAGTATGCGCCTGAAGCGCTGCTATAAGTTCGCTGTGTCCGACTGTTTCATATCCATTCATTCCGAAGAACAAATCGTAATAATTTGTCTCGAAATATGCTCTTGGTGAATTGCTGTATTCATACTGTGTCGGTGAATCGCCACTGCAATTAACAAGAATTAGATAAACTGTTATGATCAAAATTCTGCTTAGGTACTTACACATTATGTACCTCGCCTGTTTCATTTTATTGAAGAACCATAGACATAGTGCTAAACTGCGAAGCCGACAGTGTTTTTTGTTTTAAACAATAAAAATCTTATACTGCGGCTTCGCAGGAAAATTGCACACTTATATGCGGATTTCTTCACCGATTACTTACCCAATGGCATTGTGAGGCCAAACAAAATCTCAAGTCCTTTGTTTTTCAGCTCAGCATCTTTCGATACTTCATCGACTTGAGTCAATCCGCCACCTTTGAATTCAACAGTGCCGCCTTTGTTGAGATCGATAAAACCCCAGGAATACCGCCCTTCGATAAAACCATGAAGTTTGCGAATGGGAACAGAAATTCCAGCCCCCAGGGTGAGACCGAGATCAATGGAATTCATCACCGGATCGGTATCAGCTTCGAATTCGATGCCCATCACATTTCCACCAGCTGTTGAGCTGAGTTTATAGCCGAGTCGGGGACCGGCAAGCAAATAGGGTCGCGCTTCTTCACCGAAATGCATTTTCAACAGCACAGGCACGTCGATGAAATGGGATTTAAACTCCAGATCGATATCACCGGGATCGGTTGTACTCCCTTTCAGAAGTGCCCCTTTTTGCATGTACATTGGCTGTATTTCCACTGTGAATTGTGAATTCAGTGTGTATCCCAGCACAGCACCGACGCCACCGTAATTCATCGATTCGGTTTCTTGATCTTTTCCAAAGTCGTCGGTGATTGTCATATTGGATTTATGCAATCCACCAAATACACCAACATGAAATTGCTGCGCAGATGCATTTGAGAACA
>QQUM01000016.1 GCA_008501545.1 Calditrichota bacterium | reverse complement strand
GTCCTTATATGATGAAGTGCTCGGGGTGACCGAGACGAATACAAGCGCAAACATTGGCAAATCGGATGTTTATCTTCAGATTGCAAATCTTCACTTTCACCTTGCAGCGTATGATAACGGATTGACGTATTGCCATTATGCATGTGAGCAATTATTGGACAAAGCACCATTGCGGAACAATTTACACTGCATCATCCAGCTGAGTGAAATTTTTAAAGTCGAAGCCCGAATTCATTTGGCGCGAATAAAGTTCCAGGATGCAGAAACTGTTTTGCACAAAATGATTCAACACACGGAAGCTGCTCGTAAAGTCGCTGCATCGCATGTTGAACCATCGCTGCTAAAAGTTGATTTCCTGTTGCTGCAAGCGGAAATTTACGAAAAAAGGGGAGAGATTGACAAGGCGATCAAAAATAGCAATAATGCTTTGCAAATACTTGACAAACTCGCCCACAATTACAAAGATTCTGTTGCGATCAGTAATAATACAGGATTGGCGCATACGCAGTTAGCAAAATATATGATTGCAAAAGGCGAATTCGATCGACCGGCGCTTGCCCTTGAAAAAGCTGTTGGGTGTTTTGATGGTGTTTTAAAATTTGCTCCTGAAAATCATGTACTCAACAACAACAAAGCCAACTCTTTTCAAATTCTGGCCACAGTCAAGGCCTCAAATAAAAACAACGAAACGGTTGCTGAAATACTCCAACAAGCTGATTCGTTATATGACACAATCAACAAACACAATACGAATGATCTCATCGCCCTTTACAATCGAGGATTAACGCAAGCAAAAGCAGCTTATATTCATACTTCATTGAACAATGTAAAACCCGCATTAGCTGCATTTAAAAAGGCGATTTATTGTTTTGAAAGAACACTTGAAATTGCACCACATTCCGTAGATTTCCATCAGAAAAAAGGTGATGCATACCTCGGGAGTGGCATTTTATTAATTTCTGCGAATAAAACCGAAGAGGCCATTGAATGCCTGCAAGTAGCCATCGAAGCTTTTGATAAAGCATTGCAATTGCGGGAGAACAATGGCCATTCTCTTTATAGCAAAGGGCGCGCCTTGCTTCATCTTGGCGAATTGCAAAACAAGGTTGATGAGAAAGGACAAGCCTTGTGGAGCTACCAGCACGCTCGAGAATGCTTTACACAACTTCTCGAATTTGATTCATCTCAGGTCCAGGTTACAAAAAATTTAGCTGATGTGAATATGGCCCTTGGGGAGCTGCAGGTAAACTTTAGCCAGCATAGCGATGCTTTGGCGCAATACCTCAATGCTGTAAATCTTTATGAATCCGTATTAAAAATTCGCCCCGGTAACAACCAGGTGCTTTTCAACCAGGCATTTGCAAATGAAAGAATTGGATTTATCCACGAATTGCGTCTTGAAAGAGCCCAGGCAATAAAGTATTACAATACAGCAAAGCGTCAGTATCATCAATTATGTCAACTCAACTCCAGTTTAGTACAAGCATATTTTGAACTTGGTAAAGTCCTGGTCGAACTGGGTAAGATATACATTGAAAACAAAGATGAGCATGAAGCAAAATTATGTTTCCATGAAGCGATTAAGTCCTATTCGCATCAACACAATAATTTCCATTTAGAGCCGCCAGTTGCACACAGGCGAGGCCGCGCTCACATTCTCCTGGCAGATTTCTTTTCACACCAGGGCTATTTTGAAGAAGCAGTGAAGGAATACAGGAAGGCATTTGAGAGCTGCAAAAGCGCAGGAGAAAATGATGCAATTCATGCTGAAATATTTTATGATAAAGGAATCGCGGCAGAACGGTTAGCTGCAACCTACAAGGAGATTTCACAACCTGATCAAAGTATTGCCTATTATACAAAAGCAATTGAAGCCTACGATATTGCTTTACAAATCGACGCAAATATGATTGATGCACATTTTTCAAAAGCGGTTGCCTTAACTGCATTGTACGAATTGCATCAATTAGAAAAGCGAGTAGAAAAGGCCAAATTTTATCTAAAGTCTGCTCTTGACCAATTGACCCACGCCAAAGTCGTCGATCCATCCCATCACGCAGTTTTCGAATTATTCCAGCGTGTCGAATCTGAAATCGCCCAATTGGACCCTGTTGTTCCGGGAAATTAACCTAATTCTTGTTTGATATTCTACAGTCAGTTGATATATTAGGAAATTCAATATCAACTATAAATCTGGTAAAAAATGCAAACAACACTCACAGACTGGCTGCCAACAACCCGGAAGGAAGTGCAACTTCGCGGATGGGACACCCTCGATGTAATTATCATATCAGGAGATGCCTACATCGATCATCCTGCATTCGGCCATGCTGTTGTTGCTCGATTAATCGAAGCACAGAATTTGCGTGTCGCCATCCTTCCACAACCCAACTGGCAGGATGATTTACGGGATTTCAAAAAACTCGGCGCACCACGTTTGTTTTTCGGTGTTACATCCGGTTGCATGGATTCTATGGTAAATCATTACACGGCCAATAAGAGAAAACGATCAGATGATGCATACACGCCGGGTGGAAAAGCCGGTTTTCGCCCTGACTATGCAACTGTAACCTATACACAGATTTTAAAAAAGCTTTATCCCGATGTTCCTGTGCTTCTTGGGGGAATTGAGGCATCCCTCCGTCGTGTGACCCATTATGATTATTGGTCAAACAAATTAAAACCGACTATTCTGGAAGAAAGTGGTGCGGACATGCTTGTATACGGGATGGGTGAGCAACCACTGTTGGATGTTATAAAATTGCTCAACAAAGGGATTCCTTTTTCTTCGCTAAATACGGTGCCACAGACAGCCATTCTACTCGACCGGAAAGACAAAATCCCGAAAAATAAAAATTGGCAGGATTTGGAGTTGGCCTCCCACAAGAAATGCCTGGCAGACAAGCGCACATTTGCGTCAAACTTTAAAATCATCGAAAGGGAGTCCAATAAAACCCATGCATATCGTTTAGTTCAAAAAGTTGCAAATAAAAAGTTGGTGATTAATCCACCTTATGCCACGATGACCGAAAAGGAGATTGATCATAGTTTTTCCCTGCCGTATACGCGGCAACCCCACCCAAAATATAAAAATCGCGGTCAGATTCCAGCCTATGAGATGATCAAATTTTCCGTAAATATGCACCGTGGTTGTTTTGGTGGTTGCAGTTTCTGTACGATATCTGCACATCAAGGCAAATTTATCGCCAGTCGTTCGGAAAAGTCAATTTTAAATGAAGTGCAGGAGATAACAAAGCTTCCGGATTTTAAGGGATATATCAGTGACCTGGGCGGGCCGTCAGGAAATATGTATAAGATGAAAGGCAAAGATCAAGCAATTTGCGACCGTTGTGTGAGTCCTTCTTGCATCCATCCAACCGTCTGCGACAATCTCGATACATCACATAAGGCCATGCTTGATATCTACAAAAAAGTGGCAGCCATGCCAGAAATCAAAAAAGCATTTGTGAGCAGTGGGATACGGTATGATCTTCTTGTTGATGATGATCTGGAGGTTGTGCGGCGAAACCACTATGATGAATACATCCAACAGCTCGTCACACATCATGTATCAGGCCGGTTGAAAGTTGCGCCTGAACATACATCAGACAAAGTACTAAAGCTCATGCGCAAACCATCCTTTGCGTTTTTCCGAAAATTTAAAAAACGATTTGACTCGATTAATAAAAAAGCCGGATTACGCCAACAACTCATTCCATATTTTATTTCTGCACATCCCGGGTGTGAACTGGAAGATATGGCGGATTTAGCAATCCAAACCAAAGACATGGGTTTCAAGCTTGAACAAGTCCAGGGATTTACACCGACGCCAATGACAGTTGCCACTGTAATTTATTATTCCGGGTATCATCCATATACTTTGAAACCAATTTTTACGGCAACTTCAGATCATGAGAAAAAGCTACAAAACAAATTCTTTTTCTGGTATAAAAAAGCGAACCACAAATGGATTCGAAATATGTTGAAGAAGGCTGGAAAACCAGAATGGATCGATAAACTTTTAGGAAATAAGGTAAATGTATGATGCACAGAAAAGGGTGGTCTGTGTTTGGAGTATTGAGAAACACTTATTGATCCGGTTTGTTGATCCGGATCAATAAGTTTACTACTTTATCTCTTGCAGTTTAAGGCTTTATTGTTTAACTGCCGCGATTTGGATTTCAATCGTGACATCATTACTTACGACGAGGCTACCTGTATCCATCTTCTTGTCCCATTTGACACCATAATCGAACCGGTTTATCTTCAATGACGCCTCAGCGCCGAAACGGGTGTTTCCCCAGGGATCGACGATAGTCTCGGTCATTTCGAAGGGCATTTTAACTTCTTTGGTTACGCCCCGAATTGTCAGGTTGCCAAGGGCGTATAACTGATCACCTTCTTTTTGAATCGATGTGCTTTTAAATGTAATTTTCGGATGTTTTTCTGCATCAAAGAAATCACCACTACGCAAGTGATTGTCACGTCTTTCAGTCTCCGTATCAATGCTTGCGACATCAATACTGACATCGATGGATGAGTTGCTAAGGTTGTTTGTATCATACACAATTTTAGCATCGTAGTCTTTAAACTCGCCTCTTACCTTTGTGATGATCAAATGTGTAACGACAAAACCAATATTCGAGTGTGATTTGTCAATTTTGTATTCTGCCGGCTGACTGTAGCCAACATTTACAAAAAAAGCTAAAATCAATACAGCTAGCAACGCGAAACGAATCTTTTTCATATAAGTACTCCTGATATTATGGGTTCATTTTTTTCATTGGACAGTATCTAACAGCAGATATAATTTGATTATTCCCGTAAATTCAATTGGGGCTGTATCAAAACATCAAATCAGTGAATAAAAATACAGAAAACCGTATACTTAACAGGGTTTTACTTTATTTCATAAATAAGCATCTTGAGTAGCCCCGAGCCCCGCTGCTTTTTAGCGGGGCGTATCGAAAGGTGCTTCGAGGTGGATTCTTAACTATAAAGATTCTGCATGTATTCATAAATTTGTATATTTATAATACAGATTCATGTTTTGACACAGCCCCTTGTCCAATCACTGTTAATTGACAAAGCCGTACCTGCATGCGTTGCATTTTTAATAGACTATTTACTAAATTTATGTAAATTAAAAAGTAGTGGATGATTGAGAGAAATTGTACGCCACTGGGTTTGAACAAAGGACGCAAAGGACAGAATATGCTGCAAAAAGAAATTCTATTTTTATCGGGTGTGCGCACACCATTTGGCACTTTTGGAGGAAGTCTCAAGAGCTTGACAGCAACCGAACTGGGTGTAGTCGCTACGAAAGGTGCACTGGAAAAAGCTTCTGTTTCAGCAGGACAAGTACAACAAGTTATTTTTGGTAATGTAGTCCAATCATCCAGGGATGCAATCTATCTCTCGCGGCACATTGGATTACGCTCCGGGTGTCCCGTGGATGTGCCAGCATTAACGGTAAACCGGTTGTGTGGATCAGGATTTGAAGCCATTATTCAAGCAGCCCGCATCATGCTCCTCGACGAAGCGGATGTCGTTGTTGCGGGCGGAACCGAAAGCATGAGTCAGGCGCCCCATGTGATCCGTGGCGCTCGTTGGGGACTTCGATTGGGATCTGGTGAATTGGAGGACGTGCTCTGGGAAAGTTTAACCGATGCCTACTGCGGTTTACCTATGGCACAAACAGCTGAAAACCTGGCGGAGAAATACGATATTTCGCGTGCAGATGTTGATCAATATGCTTACCGTAGCCAACAGTTAGCAGCAGAAGCACAGAATTCAGGAAGACTTGCACAGGAAATTGTGCCAGTTGAGTTAAAAGGAAGAAAAGGGGGTTCCGTTCTATTTGAAAAAGATGAGCATTTGAAACCCGGGACTACACTCGAGGGATTGGCGAAATTAAAGCCCTATTTCAAGGCAGATGGGACAATTACTGCCGGCAATGCATCCGGAATTGTCGACGGGGCAGCTGCTATGGTGATGTGCACACGTAAATTTGCCGATGCCAACGGTTTGAAACCGCTTGCGCGCCTGGTAAGTTGGGGTATTGCCGGTGTTGAGCCCGCCTTCATGGGAATCGGTCCTGCGCCCGCCAGCAGAATGGCATTGAAGCGTGCAGGTATGCACTTAAATGAAATGGAACTGGTTGAAATTAACGAAGCTTTTTCTCCGCAATATTTAGCTGTCGAAAAGGAATTGGGTCTCAACCGGGAAATAACAAACATCAATGGTGGAGCCATTGCAATCGGGCATCCGCTTGGAGCCACAGGAACACGTTTAACAGTGACACTTATGCACAGCTTGTTGGCGGGCGATTTAAAACATGGATTAGCTTCGGCATGTATCGGCGGCGGACAAGGTGCTACAGTCATATTGGAGACATTTAAATAGCCACACGATTATTTTTGCAAATTTCTCAAATTTAAATGTCCAAATCATAGTAAACAGTTCTACAGGAGAAATGAAATGGAAATAAAAAAAGTTGGTGTGGTTGGATGTGGATTGATGGGATCGGGAATCACACAGGTTTGCGCGCAGGCCGGCTTCGAGACAATTGTGCATGAGCTGGACGAAAGTGTTTTACAAAACGGCACGGCGCGCATCGATAAAAGCTTGTCACGCCTGGTGCAGAAAGAAAAAATTTCAGAGCTGGATAAAGCTTCTGCGCAAAAGCTGATAAAGACAACCACAGATTTACGAAAACTCAAAAATGTCGATTTGATCATTGAGGCAGCAAGCGAAGACATCGCTATAAAGCGGTCGATCTTTAAAACCCTTGATGAAGAGTGTGGACCCGCTACAATCTTTGCCACGAACACCTCATCACTTTCGGTGATCGATATTGCGGCCCGGACCGGAAGAACAGACAAATTTTGTGGCCTTCATTTTTTTAATCCGGTGCCTGCAATGCCCCTGGTAGAAGTTGTGCGTACGCGGACCACATCT
>QQUM01000593.1 GCA_008501545.1 Calditrichota bacterium | reverse complement strand
TCAGTAAAACAAACAATATCCCGCTGATGAATATGGCTGCCAACGCCATCTGCCACGTATATCCCAGGACGATTACAACAGTGTATGCAACGAAGGCATTTTCTCCCATGTAGGGCGCAATTGCAAACGGCCGCTTTGCATAAAATCCCATCAAAAAAGTGCCGAATGCTGCTGTAAGAATCGTCGCCACCATCGAGGCTTCGAAAGGAATGCCGGCAGCTTCGAGTATTTTGGGATTAACGATAATAATATAGGACATGGTGAGGAAGGTGGTGACACCGGCAGCGAATTCCCGTTTGAATGTCGTGCCGTGGTGTTCGAACTCAAAAAAACGGTAAAAGAATTGTCCCATAGAGTACCTCGCTTTCGTTAAATTCATCTACCAAATTTGAATCAATAAGCAGCAGGAATACACTCTAAAAGTCGAGAGAAATGAATGCATAATACCTATGAAAAGAATGAGGTCCAGTCTGTTAAAAAATATGATAAAAATTCTCACTATTTACCAGTATTAAATCTTGCATAGCAACGATTTCGTCCTAAATTGAAAGAATGAACGAGCCTCGTCCTAAAAATCGACTCCAGATAAAAATCACTATCTATCTCGTCTTGTTGGTGATACTCATAATTAATTCAGTTGGGTGGTTTCTCTACTATGCAGCTGACCACTATCTTGATGAGGAGTTGGGGAAAAAATTAGTCAGTATTGCGCAATTTGCTGCGAAAACGATGGAGCCGGATCTTCTAACCTATCTGCAACCCGGTGATGAAAATGGCCAATTTTACCATTCAGTACAGACTCAGCTAAAAAAACTCGAACACGATTTTAATCTTACCCGCAGCTATCTCATCGATCCCAAGTTTAAAATACTTGTCGATTCAGAAGGAAAAATCGCGATCGGCAGTCCCGTTGTGCATTTGCACCCGCATTTATTGGAACTGGAATCGACCTTGCAAGGTGACGCACGCTACACAATCCTCTATCGTGGCAATGATGATGTTTACTATAAATCAGCATTCGCAGCGATAAAAACGAAGGATAGCACCGTAACGGCTATTTATTGTGTTGATGCCAGTCCTGAGTTCTTACAGGTTTTGGAAAACATCAAAAACTCGATCATTTTTATCAATTCGGCCAGTTTTGCAATTGCGGTCTTCATTAGCTTTTTTCTGGCGAAATCCATAGCCAATCCTGTCAAAAAACTTATGAATGCGACGGAGCGCATGCGTCGGGGTGATTTAACACGGCCCGTTGAAATCAAAACCCGTGATGAAATTGGCTATTTGGGTGATGTTTTCAACTCCATGCAAGAAGCTATCCGTTCACAACAGGAAAAATTGCAAAATCGCATCGAAGAAAAAGAGCGAATGGCTTACCTTGGTGAACTTTCCGCTGCTGTTGCCCATGAAATTCGCAATCCACTCAACTCCATCGAACTTTATATGGGATTAGTTAAACGGCAAATTGGGACGGAAACCGGTGCGACAAATAATATTGAAAAAATACACCTTGAAATTAAAGCATTGAATTCGATTGTGACGAGTTTTCTGAAATTTGCCCGTCAGCCAGCTCCCGAGATAAAAAAAATAAACCTGAATGATATTATCCAGGCAACCTTATTTTTAGCAAACAAAGAATTAAAAGAGAATGATATTGAAGTTCACATGAATCTTGGAACAAAAGAAATTATTTTGTGGGCGGATGGCAATCAACTTAAACAGGCGTTCCTGAATATCGTACTCAATTCGATCCAGGCAATGCCGAAGCAGGGCATTTTAACATTGAGCACAGAAGAAATCGCTGAAGGAGAATTCGTGATGCTCTACATCCGTGATACCGGGTGTGGTATGCCCGCATCAGATCGTGACAGGATATTTCAACCATTTTTTTCAACAAAAAACCGTGGTACCGGACTCGGGCTTGCAATCGTGAAAAATATTATTGAAGCACATCACGGCACTATTTTTGTTGAAAGTGAAGTACAAAAAGGAACTATTTTCTCAGTTAAATTGCCAATGGACCATAAATAAGATGGCCACAATACTCATAGTTGACGACCTGAAAAGCACCACCGATGCGGTAGCACAAATCGTTTCTGCGAACGCGCACAACCCTTTGACAGCTGCTTCTGCTGAAGAAGCATTCGCTTTGTTTAAAGAATCCGATGTTGATTTGGTCATCACCGATATGAAATTGCCGAATAAATCCGGGCTTGATTTATTGCGGCAAGTGCGTGAAATCGATCCGATGGTGCCGGTTATTGTCATGACCGCATTTGGAACGGTGAAAAATGCGGTTGATGCAATGAAATGGGGTGCATTTGATTATCTCACCAAACCAGTCTCCATGGTAGAACTTGAGGTTAAACTCGACAAAGCACTTCAGCAACGATCTCTTTTACTGAACAACCAGGACCTACAACTCGAAAACAATTATCTGCGGGAAGAAGTGCATCAACAATTTTCGGAGATCATCGGTCAAAGCCAGGAGATGCAGGAGGTATACAGTCTGGTAAAACGGGTAGCGGAGGCACGTTCTCCCGTGTTGATTTTAGGTGAAAGCGGCACGGGAAAAGAGTTAATTGCACATGCAATCCACACCAACAGTGATCGCAGCGACAAGCCATTTGTAAAGATAAATTGTGCTGCATTGGCGGAGGGCATACTCGAAAGCGAACTCTTCGGCCATGAAAAAGGCGCCTTCACCAATGCGATTCGACGCAAACCGGGCCGGTTTGAAATAGCGGGTGCAGGCACCCTTTTTCTCGATGAAATTGGTGAAATTGCTCCGTCAGTGCAAGTTAAACTGCTGCGTGTTTTACAAGAGAAAGAATTTGAGCGGGTTGGCGGCACAGAAACGCTGTCGATGCGAGCACGAATCATTGCGGCAACAAATCTTGATTTGGAACAACAAATTGCGAGTAAACAATTTCGCGAAGACTTGTATTATAGATTGAATGTTGTCAGCATCCAGCTTCCCCCACTGCGCCGTCGGGAGGAGGATATCCCCATTTTAATTGCGCATTTTATAGCAAAGTATGCTTCAGAACTTGGAAAAAAAATCAAGGCGATGTCACCTGCTGCATTAAAGTGTTTATGCAATTACACGTGGCCGGGCAATATCAGGGAACTCGAGAACACAATTGAACGTGCCATCGTCCTGACGCGAAATGATCAAATCGATTGCGAAGATTTGCCAATTCACATTCAGCAGAAAAATGACTTGGCCTCAGACGACAGTGTGGATGAAGAAGACCTGACAAAAAACATGGAAGATCACGAAAAAAAGCTCATTTTTAAAGCTTTATTGGAAACCAGGGGGAATATCTCAAAAGCAGCCGCGAAGCTGAACATAAAAAGGACAACGCTGCGTTATAAAATGGAAAAATACGATTTTCTAAGGTATAAATTTGAATGAAACGCATCTGGCAAATCAATCTTCTTTTCACGTTTTTATTCGCATTACTGTTCTCGTCTGAGCTGAGGAGTATGCCGGTTAACGCAGAGACGGACAGTCTCCGTAAGGCAATTCACATACTGCAGGCAAAACTCGATTCACTAAACCTTAGCCGCAGTGCGCGCATGAACGAATTTGGTGTTGTCAATTCCCAGATCAACGACTTGAAATTGAATCTATCAAAAAACCAGCAACCTTTACTGGAGTTTCGTTTAAAAGCGGCCATGAAAAACTCCCGTGAGTTAGCAGATAACATCGCCGGGATCGATAGAAAAATCAATGAGACGAAATCCATGTTGCAAAACTGCTTCAACACGGCAATTTCGGCACTCGATGATGAAATACAGCATTTATTGCAGCAAGGTGAATCTTCTCAACTAAAATCAAAAAAATTAGGGAGAGTGCAATATTTAAGCAGAGAAAAATCCAACTATCTAGAGCAATTAAATTCAATTAAAATAAATGTAAGTGAATGGCAAAACATCAAACCGGAACCAGGTGACTCCGAACAAAGAATGCGCATGAAACTGGATATTTTGGAAGACAAAGCAGCAAAACTGGAACGTGCCATTTTGCAAAGGGACGGACGCCTGCAGGAGCACCAAAAAGATTACAAAATGCAAAAGGAGCTGTTAAGTTTCTATCTCGATCTCAGCAGAACCGTGGAAGAAGAGGAAGGTATTATTGACCGCAATCGTATCGATGAAATCAATGATCATGCAGCGTCACTTGCAAAACGCATCGAAGGACTTGCAGCGGAGCTCGCAGAAAACAGATTGAATCTGGTCCACCTACAGGCAAAAATTGAACAGTTCAGAACGAAAATAGTGGAGATGAATAAATAAATGGTTCGAACTTGGATAACATACAGGAGACGAACGACGCTCTGCATTGGGCTGTTGTTCTTGATACTTGGGAATTCTACTGCCCAGGAAAAGTCGAATTATACTTTATTTGGAAAGATATCACAGGAGTATCGTACAAATTTTTTCCGCCTGCATGATTCGACAAAAGTCGATGATTACCGGACGAATTTTTATTTCAGCGTGGCAAACAAAAGGCGGATATGGAATAGCTCACGTCTTGATTTGACGTACGAATTACGCCATCGCAGCTACGATGAATACGAAGAATATGGTCGAAATGATCACCAGGGAAGTGTAAAATTACAAAAACCGGTAACAAATAAATGGCGATTCACATTATCAAATGAAATGCGCCTCCGTCAATCCCGAACCACTAATTTTTCCTATCTGCGCAACATCGCACATATTTATACAAACCTTGAAATAACTCCCCAAAACCAGGCTTACTTTGGAATGCAGCACTGGTCTAAAGATTATTATAAATCATCGTTATACCAAAGATACAACAGTGTGCGACTCTACGCCAAAATAAACCTGCAACTCAATATTACAACAAACTTGAGTATTCATTCCGAATACAACCATCACGAGGGAAATCTCTATCCGGGAAGCAAAGGAGAAGATCTTGAATTGGAACTCAATGGTCACCGGTTTATATTTATTTCGCGGGTCGATAAAATCTTGTATCGAAAATTATTTGCAACCTTTGCCTATCGGTTCGAAAACGATTTCCCTGCAGAAGTGGAAAATGAACTAACAGGACAGCACTTTAACGATGAAAACTATGATGAATTGTTAGCTGAAGATTCGGATTTCGGTTATTTTAAAAATCAATTCAGTGTTTCATCCCTTTGGAAAGTATCACCCGGATTTTCCCTTATGGCATTTTATAACCTCTACGTAAAAGAATTTAAATTTTGGCGTATTTCATCTACAGGACCGGAGCGATCTGATCGCCTGATTTTCATTTCTCATATATTCAAATTAAATTTTAACACGAACTATGCATTGGAATTACGCCATATTTATGAGGAAAATCACACAAATTTTTCGCTATTTCAATATAAAATGAATGCTATCAGTGCAGGCCTCTCTGTGCAATTTTGAACTAAATTGCCAAATGAAATAAATCAAGATATATACCACCCACCTACTGTCAATTTTCTGACACATAACTATCAGTTGATGGCAAAACACAAAAAGACAATAAAAAACAAATACCTGGATTAAAATAATTCTCATCTCAAGCTGTCAAAATTCTGACACCTGCCTTTTTCACATTCTCATATTTCATGCTCATTTAACTTTGAAAATTGATCTTTAAGTTCGACAATCATTGTGGAATGATCTTTGGACTTCGGACATGCATCACGTGAAGCAAGTTCGTTTACAAAACGTCCCTTAACAAATCAAAAAAGCGAGTGACAAATGAGTTCCAGACCTTTCATCACTGCATTTTTATTTATCATAAATTTTCAACCACTCTCTGGTCAAAATACGGAACAGGTATGGCATGCGGATCGGGGTACAGGATTACCTCTCTCTATGTTTGGCAATTACATAAATAAAGGTGAGTTCATATTTTACCCTTTTTATGAATACTACTACGATCAGGATGCCGAATACAAACCACAAGAGTTGGGGTATGATGTCAATATCGATTACCGTGGGAAATACAGGGCACATGAGGGTTTGCTCTTTTTCGCTTACGGTTTCACAGATCGGCTTGCCATCGAATTCGAAATGGCATTCATTTCTGCTGAACAGCAAAAATCAGCAGGCGATATTTCCGCCATGCCGAAGAAACTGACAGAATCGGGTCTTGGGGATGTGGAAGGACAAATCCGTTGGCGATGGAATAGAGAAACTGCCAGCAAACCGGAATTTTTCAGTTACTACGAAACCGTCTTTCCGTTACAACAGGACAAATACCTGATTGGTACGAAAGATTGGGAATTTAAGTTGGGGCACGGTCTTATTAAAGGATTTGCGTGGGGCACAATGACACTGCGTGCGGCAATTGAATACGATGCAAGCGAAAACAAAACAGAATTAGGGGAATACGCAGTGGAATACCTCAAACGAATTTCTTCCCGATCGCAGATATATCTTGGAGTTGAAGGGACTCAGGATGAACTCGAACTTATTACCGACCTGCAATTTAAAATCTTGTCAAAAACTTTTTTACGCATCAACAACGCTTTCGGCATCAGTTCAAAAGCGACCGATTACGCGCCTGAATTAGGATTGCTTTTTCGATTATAGTACTCCTAAATTCACACTCCCCTCATCATTTCTCCCCGGTGCTGCATGGCAGCGGGGAGGATGGTGGGACAATGAAGATACTTTGATTTACAGTATCTTCAAAAAACCATAAGGAATCCTCTATGAATTTCACCGTTTCACACGATTTTAAACTGCGCCACAAGCTGTCTCCCACCCTATTTATATTATTGCTGCTTCTAACAATTCCCGTGAAAAAAAGTTTTGGTCAAAATTTGCACTCAATTAAAAAAACTGGCGATTATTTACAAATAGCTTTACCCCTTACCGCTCTTGGAACGACATATTTATTGAACGATAAGGCTGAGAAAAAACACTATTATCAATCCTTTGCAGCAACAATTTTGCTAACTTATCTCGGTAAAAT
>QQUM01000714.1 GCA_008501545.1 Calditrichota bacterium | reverse complement strand
TTTCGGCCTGACCGTCGGAATGCTTTGTTAGAGGTTCCGGCACCTCCATTTTTGCATGCTGAACAGGTGTAGTGTTCGGCGCTCTTGTTTTTTGAGCAAGTGTGTTTTTGATCTTATCAATACCAATATTGTCTTTGGCAATCGTGGGGATAACAGGAACGTGCAGCTGCTTCGACAAAGTCTGCAAATCGATGTGCAGGCCTCTTCGTTCGGCGACATCCATCATATTGAGTACAAGAATGGTTGGCGTCCCCGTTTCGCATATCTGGCTGCAAAGATAAAGACTGCGGCCCAGGTTGGATGCATCTGCAGTGACAATAATTAAATCGACAGGGGGTTCGTGAGGGGAAACACCATTTACAATGTCTGCTGCAATTTTTTCATCGAGAGAACGCGGGGCAAGGCTGTATAAACCGGGCAGATCAATTAACCGGAATCTGTTGCCCTCAGCATCACTGAATTCGCCTGATTTACGCTCGACGGTGACGCCGGGATAATTGGCAACTTTTTGCCTTAGGCCGGTGAGTGCATTAAATAAAGTCGTTTTGCCGCTATTGGGATTTCCAACGAGCGCGATATTATGAACAGCTTTTCCAACCGGTTGTAGATGTACATCATTGCCCATGCAATTCAACTCGTTGTTATGGGCTTTGAAAGCAGGATGCTTTTCGCAAGTTCTCTGCGCAAAGACAAATCGTAACCGCGCAAACGCACTTGAATCGGATCACCAAATGGTGCATTTTTAATAAATTGTATTTTGCTTCCAACAATTAAACCCATTTCCAATAAACGAAATTCATCACCGAGCTCATGTGCGTAGCCGCTAATAACAGCCTCGTCGCCGGGATTAAGATCATCCAGTGTCATTTCTAACTCCTATCGCAATAAAAACGTGTTTCTCATTTTAAAAATTCTTCAACTAATTTTTTATCGGCCAGTAAGCAATCAGGTTCACACACCTCGCAATTTTCGGTGTTCCCGCATTTGTGCTGGAAATTTGAGAATTCTTTGAGCAGTTTTTTTGATCTTTCGCGGTCATTCAGCAAAAAATTCATAAAAACCAGCAGCCGTTCACCCGTTTGTGTGCTGATGAGGTGCTCGATCTTGCAGGCATCAATTGTGGCTATGTCTTCCGGTACTTGTAGAATGTCTTTAAAAAATTTTGTCAGCACATGGCGCTTCAGAGAAATGAGTCGTGCAATCGAGTTGCCCTTTTCCGAAAGCTTAAGAAATTTATTTTCGTCTTCGACAACTAATCCACGCTCTTTTAAGGTCTTCAGCGTAATGGAGACGCTACCACGTGTGATGTTTAATTTTTTAGCGACATCGGTTACTCGCGCATAGCCATTTTTATTCAGTAATTCATCTATCGCTGTCAGATGATGCGCTGCAGAGTGTGTAACTATGTTCTGTTCAAATTCTTTCCAGACTTCCATTGCGGCTTTCTTTTTGAATTGACCACCGTGCTGATAGCTGTAAAACATGTGTTTGGCTATTAAATCGGCTGAAGAGTACACAAAATTATTTTTTAAATCAATAAATAATATAAAAATTTGGGTTTGCGATAAAAATTAATTGAATCTGGATTTGTTCGTGTAGAAAATTTCCATTCTTATAATTGAAATTAAAAGGTTTACAGTATGATTAATGCGGGAGGCCTTCGAGGCGATGAACAACTGCAAAAAGCAAAAAGCATCAAGCCTGTTTCGTGGATGCCGAAAATAACAATATTAATTACCTATTAAGGAAAGTGAACGATCATTAGAATGTTTTCAAATTTAATGAGGCAGATACAACCGCGAAGTTTTCTGTTCTATGTTGAACTGGCATGCATCATGTTCTTTGCAGTTGCGACGCAAGCGCAAGAACTGCAATTCGTCAATTATACGGTTGTGGATGGATTACCACAATCGCAAGTGCACGCAATCTTACAGGATCAGAAAGGATATATTTGGTTTGGAACAGCAGGGGGTGTTGCACGTTTTGACGGTGTTCAGGTTAAATCGTGGGATAAAACCAATGGATTAGCTCAGATTGATTACATCTTTACGATGCTCGAGGATCGTCAGGGAAACATTTGGCTGGGGACGCTGGGCGGTGGCCTGGCACGGATAACCGATTCACCATCCGGTTTTCAGATAAAGGTGTTCACGGATGCGGATGGCTTCCTCTGGGACTATATCTATTCTTCTTATGAAGATCAGAACGGGATTTTGTGGTTCGGTGTGGATAGTGCGACCGTTGTCCGTTTTGATGGCTATCAGTTTTCAGAACAACAGCTGGCTAAAAGGGAGCGAAATGCTTACATAAGGGCGATTTCGGAAGATCATGAAGGCAATTTGCTTTTTAGTGCGTATGAAGAAGGATTTTTTCGAAAAAGAAAAGATCAGGTCGAGCACTTCGGTGTGGAGGATGGCTTGCCTGATGGACGAATTAACGCCTTTGCAGTTGATGCGGAAGATAATCTCTGGATTGCGGGGAAGGGTGGACTGTCAAAATGCCGACAAGATAAAAATGGAAATTATGAATTCATCAACTACTCAACAGACGATGGCCTGCCTTCCAGGTCAATTTATTCAATGGCCATCGACAAAAATGAGTGCCTGTGGCTGGGTACGCGCAAAGGACTGACTGCATTCCAGCATGGTGAATTTCGAGTCTACAATCAGGGCAACGGTTTGATTAATGACAGGGTTTTATCGGTTGCTATCGATCGTGAGGAAATTTTATGGCTGGGCACTGTAGGTGGTGTGAGTAAGCTTTCGCAGACGATGTTCGAAAGATTTACAACTGAACATGGGCTCTCTGGAAATTATATCACAGCAATTTACACTGACCGTGACGATCGAATGTGGATTGGCACAAACGGGCATGGTATTACTGTTCGGGACAATGGCAGATTTCATCCTCATGCTGTCGATGATACGCTGAAAGATGCCATCGTTCGGGCAATTTATCAGGATGACAATGGGATTATGTGGTTTGGAACGAGGAGTGGGTTGGTTAAAAAAGCTGCGGATAAGATCACGATTTACGGGGAATCGGATGGACTCGACGGTGTTTATATACGCGATATTGTGCAAGATAGTACAGGTCGCATTTGGCTTGCTACGGAGCGGGGTGTCTGGTCATTTATGCCCGATGCACAAAAACCTGAGTTTCAAAGTCTCAACAGGCTGTATGGCATGGAGGAGCTGTCGGCATGGGACATCTTGCAGGACAGGAAAAATAATCTCTGGTTGCAAACACGGGCCGGTGTTTACCGCTATGATGGCATTCATTGTACCAGGGTGCAAAACATTTCGATTAGGCAGGGCACGGTGGCTATTGAGGCATCGAACGGTGATATCTGGGTTGGCAGCAGGGAGGGTGTCGTTCGCTATGCCGGTGAAACAATGGAGGCTTTTACAAAAGAGAATGGCCTTTCACACAATTCAGTTTGGGCTATTACTGAGGATACAAATCAGAATATCTGGTTTGGAACGACGAAAGGTATCGATCGGTACGATGGAACCACCTGGCGGAATTACCACTCACATGACGGGCTTGCCGGTAATGAGGTGAGCATTCATTCCATGCTTGTCGATAAAGATGAAAATTTGTGGATTGGAACGAATCTGGGTCTGTCAAAATATGACTACCGCAAAGATAATCTATCAACAATTCCACCCATTGTCCACATTACGCAAATTAATGCAGGAGAGCGTTCTTTTAGTCCATTCGAACAGGTGCAACTGGATTATTTGCGTAACGATATTTCATTTGATTTTATCGGTTTGTGGTATAAAGAAGAAACAGATCTCAGCTATCAATATTACCTTGAAGGCGATGAAAAAACATGGAATCCCATTACCGATCGCCGCTATGCAAATTACACCAATCTAAATAACGGGAATTATATATTTCATGTTCGCGCGATAAGCGGGGATAGCGTTTGGAGCGAAAATACGGCTGCATTCACATTTAATGTAAAGCAACCCTTTTGGGAATCCTTCTGGTTTTTTGCTTTATGTACAATGAGCTTCGTGGTCTTCATTTTAATAATGATTCGATTGCGGTTAGAGCAGATACGTTTGCATAGTGATATGCTCGAAAAGAAAATAGGTGCGCGGACAAAAGAATTAAATCGAGCACGGATTCAGGCAGAAGAAGCCTCGCGTGTGAAAAGCGAATTTCTTGCTACTATGAGCCATGAAATTCGCACGCCGATGAATGGCGTCATTGGCATGACGGATATCCTGCTCGATACAAAATTGACGGGTGAGCAAAAGGAATATGCACTTAATGTCCAAAACTCCGCAAAAGCGTTGCTTACAATCATTAATGACATACTTGATTTTTCCAAGATAGAAGCAGGCAAAGTAGAACTTGAATGCATTGAATTTGACCTCAAAAAAACAGTAAATGAAGTTGTGGATTTGCTGGCTGTTCAGGCAAAAGCAAAGTCACTGATTTTCGAATGCATTTTTGATCCGGCAATTTACACACATGTCATCGGTGATCCGGGCCGTATCCGGCAGATTCTCATCAACCTGGTGAGCAATGCAATTAAGTTTACCTCGCAGGGCGAGGTCATGATAACTGTGAAACCGGTGCATGAATCACCCGGCGAAATAAAAGTGAAGTTCATGATTAAGGATACGGGGATTGGCATACCGCACAATCGATTGAAAAAGTTATTCCAGTCGTTCTCACAAGTCGATTCATCAACGACGCGCAAATTTGGTGGTACAGGCTTGGGACTTGCCATATCAAGAAGACTGGTCGATTTGATGGACGGCCGCATCGGCGTTTCGAGTAAGTTGCATGGGGGATCGACCTTTTGGTTTACTGTTGTTTTACAGAAACAGCCGCTAACCAGCTTTGCAATAAATGAGAAAGTACCACTTACAGTTGTCGAAAACAAACATCTCGGAATGGCAATTGAAGGAAGCTTAAAAATATTGTTAGCGGAAGACAACAAAATAAACCAAAAAGTTGCATTCAAATTTCTGGAAAAGCTCGGCCACCAGGTCTATTGTGTCGATAATGGAAAGAAGGCGGTTATGGCGGTTCAGCAACATTTTTTCGATCTGGTATTAATGGATTGCCAGATGCCGGAACTGGATGGCTATGATGCAACCAGAGAAATTCGCAGGCAGGAGAAATCTTCCCATATACCGATCATCGCGCTGACGGCTAATGCAATGAGCGGTGACCGGGAAAAATGCATCGCTTCAGGGATGGATGATTATTTGAGCAAACCCCTCGATCCGAGTGAGCTGGAAAAAATGATCCAATGCTGGTGTGTAAAAAAGGTGGAAAAAGGATAGTTTTCATGCAGATGTTCCAGAAGGATTTTCCGGAAAATTCGTTAGCGTCTTCTCTAGGACAAGTCATTGCATTGTTGGTGCTTCTTGCACTGCCGGGTAGTGCTGAACCGCATCCGTCACGCACCATTGCTGCTGTGTTGATTTTCAGCGTGTTGACAACCTTGAAAGTCGTCATGGTTTATGTGGGGAAAGGACGAAAAAGTGATTATGCCGTATCATTCGTTTTAATTGTTCTTTCCGGGATGTTCTGGTCGACCTGTTATTTGTTGGAATTGCTTGCTGATCCAACGCTGAATCCGACAGTTCTCATATTATATATTTTAAATTTCACAATAATGAGCGCCAGTGCTTTTGCTCTTTATAAAAATTCGCGCCTGATTCTTGCATATCTGTTGGTGCTTCCGGTTTTTGCAATGATTTACACGTTCAGTTTTCTCACAGAACTGAATGTTGCTCTGGGTCTCACAATGCTCCTGGGCGTGCTGTTCATGGGGATTTATGTCAAAAAACACTACGATAACTGGATGGCTTTTGTCGTGGAAAAAGCCAGGAGTGAAGAGTTGGCAACCAGGCTCGAAACACAAAAAAATGAATTAATTGAAAAAAATGAGAAATTGGATGTCGCCGTTCTGCAAGCGAAGGAAGCGAATATCGCCAAATCTTTATTTTTGGCTTCAATGAGTCACGAGATTCGCACACCGATGAACGGCATAATCGGTATGACGGGTTTATTGCTCGAAACACCGCTGAATCAGGAACAACGTGAATTTGCTGAAATCGTCCGCAATTCCGGCGATGCCCTGCTTACAATTATCAATGATATTCTCGATTTTTCCAAAATAGAGGCTGGTAAACTCGAACTTGAGAAAATAGATTACAACCTGCATGATGTGTTCGAAGAAGTCTCCGATTTATTAGTGTTTAAGGCGAAAGAGAAAGAGATTGCCTTTGCCTGTTTTTTATTGCCGGAAGTTGATGGCTTCGTGAATGGCGATCCAGGACGATTGCGGCAGGTTTTGATAAATTTAACCAATAATGCGATTAAATTTACCGAGAGAGGCGAAGTGACAGTATGGGGGGAATTGGCACATGATGACGAAAATGAAGAGCGTGTTCGTTTTACTGTCAGCGATACAGGCATTGGTATTCCGGAGAAAGCGCTCGGCACGCTTTTTCAATCATTTACACAGGTTGATGCTTCGACGACAAGGAAATATGGTGGAACCGGATTGGGTCTGACAATTTCCAAACAACTGGTCGAACTGATGGATGGTGAAATCAAAGTCAAGAGCCAGGTTGGTAAAGGAACCGACTTTGAGTTTACACTGCCGCTTCCAAAGCAGCCACCGGACAGTCCACACCGCAAACAAAACAAGCTTGATTTATCCGACAAAAAAATAATGGTTCTGGCTGAAGTTGGATTAACCCGGCGTGTTTTAAAGGTGCAATTTGCAGCGTGGGGCGGTGCCTTCAAAGCATTTCGTGAGGGCACCAGAGCACTTGAAGAATTGCGTACGCAGGCAGAGCTAGAGCTCGGACAACCGTATGATTTTCTCATTATCGATTGGCAAACACCGGATCTGGATGCCCGGAAATTCATTGAACTAATCAGGGATGACGCCTTATTAAAGGATACAGTGGTCGTCGTGCTTGCAAGTTTGGGCAACCATTTTAAC
>QQUM01000508.1 GCA_008501545.1 Calditrichota bacterium | reverse complement strand
CCTTTAAGGCGGAAAACATTGGGGGTATTTGTTCAATCTCGCCACTATATTTTTGGAAAATGGTTTTGAGATGAGTTTCGCTGATTTGTACTGTGTTGGTTTTTTGCGAGATTTTCCCCGTAATGTCGTGGCTATCTGATGTAATACCAAATTTAAATCGCGCAATATACTCCTTTGGTAAATTAACCAGATTTTCTACGCGTTTCGTAGCCTTTGCAAAACAAACAAGTAACAAGCCAGTTGCGAAAGGATCAAGGGTGCCGGCATGCCCCACTTTTTTAATCTTCGTTGCATAGCGGAGTTTATTTACAACATCAAACGATGTCCAGTCAACCGGTTTATCGATCGGTACAATTTCGCCCTGATACAACTGTTCAAGATTGAGAGTCATTTTATTGTCTTTAATAAATCATTAATTCGCTCAACGTGATCCAATGTATCATCGTAGAAAAACTTTATTTCAGGCATAAACTGCAACTTTGTTTGATGGCTAATTTCGTTTTTGAAGAAACCTATTCCTTCGTTTAATGCCTTTAAAGACTCCGCTTTCGTCGTATCGTCTCCCATGATCCCAACGTATATTTTTGCCGAACGTATGTTATCCGCAACTTTTACAGTTTGAACAGTTATTTTACTCGCATTTGGATGTTTCCACTTGAAAGTTATTGACTCAGAAATAATCTGTCGTAGTAACTGGGAAACACGGTCCGCTCTCTTTTTCATTGCTTATCCAAGCTCAAAAACCTGATTTATGATTTCAACGCGTTGATTCTGCCCGATCAAATTCAGAATATTTGTATAGGTTTTTTCTAAATGACGTTTTTCGTTTGAAACGATAGCGATTCCGAAAGTACATTTTCTCTGGTTGTCATGTTCAGCAACTTCAGCGATTGATATGTTGAATTTTTGACTGATCCTGTCTTTCAAACTCTTTATAACAGATCGTTTATCCTTCAAGCTATGACTGTCAAAAATCATTAACTCAATTTGGCAAATTGCAACGAGCATTAGACCAGTGTACGTTTAACTTCGATAATTTTGTAGGTTTCGATGATATCACTGATATGAATATCATCGTATCCTTCGATACCGAGACCGCATTCAAAACCGGTCGCTACTTCTTTTACATCATCTTTAAAACGTTTCAGAGATCCAATTTTACCTTCATAAATCAATTTGTTTTCCCTGTAAAGACGAACAGGATCATTACGATGTACTTTTCCGGATGTGACATAGCAACCGGCGATTGTACCAATTTTTGGAACCTTGAACGTGTCACGAACTTCAATTGTGCCACACGTCTCTTCTTTTAATTCAGGTCGAAGCATACCCTCAAGAGCTGCTTTTACATCATTGACCGCATCGTAGATCACCTGGTATAGACGTATATCAATTTCTTCTTTTTCGGCGAGATCGCGTGCAGGTAATGCCACCCGAACATGAAAACCGATAATAACAGCATGCGATGCAACAGCAAGATTTACATCGGTTTCGGAAATGCCACCGACACCTTTATGAATCACGTTCACCGCAACTTCATTTGTTGATAGCTTCATTAAACTATCGGCGATTGCTTCAACCGATCCGTCGACGTCTGCTTTCACAATAATGTTTAATTCGCGAACGCTGCCTTCCTGGATCTGTTTGGAAATTTGATCAAGCGTAAGATGTTTGACTTGTCTGAATTCTTGTTCACGGCGAAGTTGTTGCCGCTTCATGCTGATATCACGCGCTTCCTTCTCGCTCGGGAGAACACTGAACCGATCACCAGATTGAGGAACGGAAGAAAAACCAATAACACGAATTGGTGTTGAGGGTGGTGCTTGTTTGATGCGTTTACCGCGTTCATCAAGAAGCGCTCGAACGCGTCCATAAGTAAGCCCTGCAACAAAAACATCGCCCACTTCTAACGTTCCATTTTGAACGAGTACCGTAGCAATTGGTCCCTTCCCTTTATCAAGCTCAGCTTCAACAACAAGACCACGTGCACCACGATTTGGATTTGCTTTTAATTCCAGCATCTCCGCTTCCAGAAGAATACTTTCAAGTAATTTTTGAATCCCGTCTCCTGTTTTGGCAGATATTTCAGTATCCTGGTATTTCCCACCCCAACTTTCAACCAGAATATTATCACTGGATAATTGCTGCTTTATTTGATCCGGATTCGCATTGGGTTTATCAACCTTGTTGATGGCGATAATGATCGGCACTTCAGCCGCTTTGGCATGATTTAATGCCTCTCGGGTCTGTTCTTGGACACCGTCATCTGCGGCAATAATCAAAATGACAATATCTGTTGCCTGCGCTCCACGTGCCCGCATCGCCGTAAATGCTTCGTGACCAGGCGTATCAAGAAAGGTGATATGCTTGCCTTCGTTTACACTTACTTCATACGCACCAATATGCTGTGTAATACCCCCTGCTTCACCTGCGATGACATTACTTTTACGAATATAGTCCAGTAGTGAAGTCTTTCCGTGGTCAACGTGCCCCATAATAGTAACAACAGGTGGGCGATGCCTCAAATCTTCTTCTTTATCGTCATCTTCTTCCTCTTCAACTTCCAGGCTGGCAAATTCTTTCTCCTGCTCGACTTCAAATCCAAATTCATCAGCAAGCATGGTAATCGTATCCATATCCAAACGCTGATTTATGGATATCATCATGCCTAATTCAAGACATTTTTTGATGATACCTGACGCTTCGATTTCCATCAGTTTTGCAAGATCAGCAGCGGAGATAAACTCAGACACTTTAATTGATTGTAATTCCAGTTCTTCACCAGTTTCATCATCAGAGACTTTGACCCTTTTATGTTTTCGACGGCCTTTACCCTCGCCCATTGTTTTCATGGTTTGTTTTATCGAAGCTTCTATTTCTTCTTCACTAATCTTACGCTTTTTCTTCTTGCGCTTTTTCTTGCCCTTTTTACCACTTGTGCCTTCATCCACCTTCTGTGTGGTATCTTCACCTTGTCCTTTATCTGCTGGAGCTTGTTTTTTAGCTACAGCTTTTGCTTGTTTATCTGATACCTTTTCGCGTTCCTTGCCGTCTAGCGTTTTTTTCGCTTCGCTTGCCGGTTTTTCAGTTTTTTTGCTTTCTAATTCAGCAGCTTTTTCTTCTTTTTCTGTTACAACTTTTGGCGTGTCTTTACGGGCAGCTTTTTTATCATCTTTTGTAGATGATTCTTCTTTAGACTCTTTCTTCCTTACTCCATGAGAGTCTGCTTTTGAAATTTCCAATTCCTGACCAGCTTTACCAGAAGGAATGCTCTCAATTTCCTTCGGCTTTTTCTCCTTGTGGGATCCTTCTTTTATTAGCTCCAGGGCTTCGGCCTTAGCAGAATCCACAGCAATTTTTAAGACTTCCTCTTTGGAAGGCGTGCGTCGCTTAACTTTTTTCGGTTTTACTGCACGTGCAATTTCAATTCGCTCAGCAAGATCTTTTTGCGCCTGCTGCTTGCGTTCCTGCTCAACAGCTTTCTTTTCTCTAAGTCGCTTTCGAAACTCACTATCAGCATTGCTTCCTGTGTTGGTTGGTCCATTGTTGAGAAATTTTTTGGATATAATCTCGTACATTTCTTCTGTTACGGGACTCATGTGATTCTTGACCGAATAATTGTGTTTGGTCAAGAATTCCAACAATGTCTCATTGGAAACACTGCACTCTTTAGCGACATGAAATATTCTACGTTGTGTAGCCAAATTTAAAAATCCTACTTTATAATTTATTCTTCGATCTGCTGAAAAATTTTCTCTACTGTTTTATCACCGATACCATCAATTGCTAACAAGCCATCTTTGCCTATTTTTAAAATATCATGAACGGAAAAAATCTGTGCTTCATGCAGTTTTTCTATTATTGAAGGTCGCAGTCCTTCAATATCTTCAAGATTTACTTCTTTTTCTTTTTCCTCCTCGATCATTGCATTGTATTCAGATTCTTTTAAAATTTCAACGTTGTAACCGGTCAAGCGGCTCGTCAATCGCCTGTTCATCCCACCTTTTCCAATAGATATTGAAACCTGGTCATCAGGAATAACAGCAACGGCAGATTTATTTTCTTCATTGATGATGACTTTATCTGGTTTGGCAGGACTTAATGCTCTGGATATGAATGCCACAGGATCGGCACTGAAAGGAATGATGTCGATTTTTTCGTTGTTAAGCTCTTTACTCACTGCTTGTATTCGAATACCTTTCATCCCCACACAGGCACCGACTGGATCGATACGTTTATCATTTGAGAATACTGCAATTTTTGATCGTTCGCCAGGTTGTCTTGCAACACTTTTAATTTCGATAATACCATCATAGATTTCGGGAACTTCCAATTCAAACAATCGGATGAGAAATTTTGAATCTGCTCTTGAAACGATCACCTCCGGACCACGGGCACTTTTTCTGACTTCTTTCACAAGAACCCGAACACTTTCACCTCGGTGATAGCGTTCATTGTCGATCTGTTCGTTTTTTGGTAACAATGCTTCGGTCCGATCAATCACAAGAAAGATATCGTTGCGATTAATCTGTCGAATATCGCCTAATATGATCTCACCAATACGATTGTTAAATTCTGCAAAAATGACATCTTTTTCGACATCTTTTATACGTTGATTCAAATTCTGTTTTGCACTTGTAATAAGCCGACGTCCAAACAATGTTGGATCGAGAATTTCAATGAAATCATCGCCAATTTCGAGTGATGCTTCTACTTTTCTGGCTGATTCGAGATCGATTTCAGTCACCGGATCAACAACTTCCTCGACGATAATCTTATTTTGGTAAATCTCGATCTCGCCTTTGTCAAGATTTACAAAGATGTCGAAATTATCAGCCGAACCGTATTTCTTACTAATCATCGAGATAACGATATTTTCAATTATCTCGGTCAGCTGATCTTTCTCAACATTTTTCTCTTTTACTATTTGACTAAAAGCGTTTGCAATCTCACTGTTCATTTTGTTTAAAATCCTTTAGGCGAAGGTGGATAATATGTTTTAGATTAATAACTTATTTCCATTTTATTTGAATAAGTGCCTTTTTAATTGAGCTGTATGGAATTAGCTTGTTTTGATTATTAAATTCTATTTCTGCAAGATCTTGCCCGGCTTTTTTAATTACGCCGGTTAACTCTTGATTTTGCTCATTTTCTGTGAAAATTATTTTTACAAACCGGCCTATATTTCTATTAAAATCACCTTGATTTTTTAAAGGCCTGTCCAACCCTGGTGATGAAACATCAATTCGATACCCACTTGGTAAGAATTCTTTTTCATCGAATATTTTCTGTAATGTTCTGCTTATTTCCGTGCACTTGTTAATCGTAATTCCACCAGGTTCATCAACAAACACACACACAACAGGATTCCTTTGGCTGCCTTTTACTTCGATATCAACTAAATCAATATTTTTATTGCGAATAACCGGTTCTACTAAAGTGAATAATTTCTTTTTTAAATCGTTCATTTTTCCTTTCCGGGCAATAAAAAAGTGGGCTTTAGGGCCCACTTTAGATAAAAATATAATAAAGATTTAATTTAATTGCAAGTATTTTGTTTCTTGCGTAAGTGTCAGTATTATTGCACGTTTTCCGCCAATAACTGCTTTGCCTCCTGTGCAGCTGCATTGCTCGCATAGTCTGCTACGACTTTATCCAATAAAGGTGTCGCTGCGGTCGTGTTCCCTGCAGCAAGATAGCATTTTGCCGCATCAAGAAGAAAGAGTGGCTCATTGTATGAATCGTTGTACTCCTTTGCACCATCCGCATAAATTGCTGCTGCTTTTTCGAAATCGCTACGTTCATCATAACTAACGGCTAATCCACGAATCGCTGTTACCGCAAGTAAAACGTCATCGTTGTATTCATCCAAGTACATATTGAAATATTTTTCCATATTAGTATAATCTTGTTTTTCATAATAAGATTTCGCAAGGAAAATAGTTCCTGTACCAGCACTTGTCGTTCCATCATAATTTTGAGATAATGCCGTTAAAATATCAACTGCTTCATCATATCGACCTGCATTATAAGCGGCCTTGCCACGAGCGAGTTCAACTGCTGCATTTTGTTCAGATGCCGCCCGGTCTTGAGCGACCCAATAGGATAACGCAATGACTGCAACGATTGCGATCAGAACATAGAAGAGTTGTTTCTGGTATTTGACGCCTAAGTCATAAAATTCAAAAATTTTGGTTATGAACTGATCTTCTTTTAATTGTCGTTTTTTAACTCGGGGGCTTAAAGATTTTTTAGCCTTTAACATTGAAACCTCAATTTGCTATAGCACGATTTTGCGAATTTAGAAAACACCCTGAAAACAGAGACTTAAAATATCTTAAATATGTGAACTGAAAACAAGTATTTTTTTATATTAATTTATTAAAAGTAAAACCCGCCTCCAACACGATGAGTTGCCCCTAATTCATGCCCCATAAATGCATAATCTATCCTGATTTTATTTAGCTTTAAACCAATTCCTGTTGTCCAGCCTTGTCCATATTTCCCAAACCGAAGAGCAATAATACCTTTATGTGAATATTCAAATCCATAACGAATTTCGTTTTGATCACGGGTACTTTTATCGGCTGCAAACGATAAAAGTCCTTTTGTTCGAAAAATTCTCCGCTGATAACCAACACCAATGGACAACGATTGCTCAATCGGATCTTCATGTTCGGAAATTGTATTCCAGTTTAATCCTGTTGAGGTGATATCAAATAGGCCAATTCCAAATGAAAACTTCTGAACAACAACGCGACGGTTTCTAATATCAAGAAGATGGACGAGCAACCCGAAATCAACGCTTTGAGCAGATGCTGAAGCATCATCCAATTCTTTATTCAACAACTTCAAATTCAAGCCGAAGGAGAAACGGACTGGCAGAATAAATGGTGATAGACCACTGCCGAGCAAAAGATTCAATTTATATGCGTGTGCAATTGAAAAAATTAATGCATTTTCGCTGTTTGTAAAATAGTCGAGTGCCTCACCATTTGATCT